>CAZBBL010000192.1:0-1507 GCA_964490275.1 uncultured Barnesiella sp. | reverse complement strand
GCCTTCGACAAAGCGGGGATCGTTGTTGTGCATGCCGTCGATGTCGGTCCAAATTTCGATTTCTTCAGCGTTGAGCACGGCGCCGATGATTGAAGCCGTAAGGTCGCTGCCACCACGTTGCAGGTTGTCGATTTCGCCATAGGCATTGCGACAGATATAGCCTTGGGTGATATATAGCTGAGCGTCGGAGTTTTTCTCCATCAGGGCTGTCAGCTTTTGTTTGATGTATTGATTGTCGGCTTCGGCATTTTTGTCGGTGCGCATAAAGTCGAGCGCCGGGAGCAATGCCGATTTTACGCCTTGCTCTTGCAGGTAGAGGTGCATCAGCGCTGTCGACATCAATTCGCCTTGGGCCAAAATTTCGCGCTCTTCAAACATTGTGAATATATCTTTGGTGAAAGAGCGTACGTAGTTGAGGCAGCTGCGGATGGCTTGCAGCGCTTTGTCTTTGTATTCGTCGGTTGAGTATAGCTCGGAGATAGTGCGACTATATTTTTCTTCAAGCACGTTGATAGTCTCTTTAGCTCCGTCGATATTTTTTTTGTAGAGGTAGTCAGAGATTTCAACCAAAGAATTGGTTGTACCCGACATTGCCGACAGTACGATGAGGTTGCGTCCTCTCGCTGTGATTAATTTGGCGACATCCTTGATACGCTGAGCGCTACCTACCGATGTGCCACCAAACTTCAATACTTTCATTTTTATATGGCGTTTTTTTTGTTTATATGCTGCTAATTTGGTTGCAAAATTAGCAAAAATAACAGAATAAAGCCTAATAATTAAGATAATTTTTAGAAATTATCAGATTTCGGTGGCTATTTGCTTAAATATTTGATTGAGCGTGTCGGGCAAAATTGTGGTTTTGTCCGACGCTGATTGTCAGTTTTGGTCTTCGATAAGTTGCTTGTCGAGACAGCGGAACACGCGAGCGTTGTATTCTTCTACAAAGTTCATGTTGTGGGTGGCCATGACGACGGTGGTGCCCGATTGGGCTATTTGATAGAGGGAGTTGACGATTTGTGCGGCGGTTTCGGGGTCGAGGTTGCCGGTGGGCTCGTCGGCGAGTATCAAGCGAGGAGAGTTGAGCAAAGCGCGGGCGATGACGATACGTTGTTGCTCGCCGCCCGATAGCTCATGTGGCATCTTGTAGGATTTATTGAGCATACCTACTTCTTTGAGCACATCTTCGATACGGTTTTCGATTTCGTCTTTGTCTTTCCATCCGGTAGCTTTGAGCACAAACTTGAGGTTGTCGTGGACGTTGCGGTCGGTGAGCAGTTGGAAGTCTTGGAAGACGATGCCAATCTGTCGGCGCAGCATTGGTATTTGCTTGCGGCGAATGGCGCGCAGGTCGTAGTCGAGCACTGAGGCTTCGCCTTGTTCGATTGGAATTTCGGCATAGATGGTTTTCAGTAGGCTGCTTTTGCCACTGCCTACTTTGCCAATGAGAAATACGAATTCGCCTTCGTTGAGCTCGAAGTTGACGTGTTTGAGCACTACGAGCTCT
>CAZBBL010000191.1:0-1626 GCA_964490275.1 uncultured Barnesiella sp. | reverse complement strand
GTCTTATAAGTCTTATAGGTCTTATACGTCTTATAAATACCATATCATTGGTATTGCACATTGTTACCAAAATGCCTTACTTTGCAACATCAATTAATCACGGCGACTCTGACGCCGACAAAATGCAAATAAAAATGGCTAAAATTTACAAATCGTTGACAGAATTAATCGGGAATACCCCACTGTTGGAAGTGTCAAACATCGAAAAGGCAGACAATCTCAAAGCTCGCGTGCTTGTTAAACTTGAATATTTCAACCCCGGCGGCAGCGTCAAAGACCGCATCGCCCTTGCCATGATCGAAGCCGAAGAAAAGGCCGGTCGCCTCGCCCCGGGTGCCACCATAATCGAACCTACCTCAGGCAACACCGGCGTCGGCCTCGCTTGGGTATCGGCCGTCAAAGGCTACAAACTCATCCTCACCATGCCCGAAACCATGAGCGTCGAACGCCGCAACCTGCTCAAAGCCCTCGGCGCTACCGTAGTGCTCACCCCCGGCTCTGAAGGCATGAAAGGCGCTATCGCCCGCGCCAACGAACTCAAAGAGCAAACCCCCGGCTCGTTTATCCCTCAACAGTTCACCAACCCCGCCAACCCCGCTATCCACCGCCAAACTACAGCCGAAGAAATCTATCGCGACACCGACGGTAAAGTCGACTTCTTCGTTGCCGGCGTCGGCACCGGCGGCACCGTCAGCGGCGTTGCCTCTCGATTGAAAGAACTCGTGCCCTCACTCAAAGCCGTAGCCGTCGAACCCGCTTCGTCGCCCGTGCTCTCAGGCGGTAAACCCGGTTCTCACAAAATACAAGGTATTGGCGCAGGCTTCGAACCCAAAAACTTCGACCGCCCCGTCATCGACCAAATAGCCACCGTAGCCGACAACGACGCCATCGCCTCTTCGCGTCGCCTCGCTCGCCAAGAAGGACTTTTGGTCGGCATCTCGGCCGGCGCCGCCCTCTACCAAGCCCTGCAACTGGCCAAACAACCCGAAAACGAGGGTAAGACCATCGTAGCTCTCCTCCCCGACACCGGCGAACGATATCTGTCGACCATCCTCTATGCGTTCGACGAATATCCACTCTAAGGAGGTCGGATATGGACATTAGAAAACTCTGTATTATTGCCGATTCCTGCGAGCTTACCTCGCTGGGAATCGGCTTTATTGTCTCGTCGCAACTGCCTGAAGCCGCCATCGCTCGCCCATCTGACAAGGCCCAACTCATAGCCCTACTCGAACGCAACCGCCAAGCCCTCGTCGTCATCGACTATGCCCGCTTCGGCCTCCGCAACGCCGACGAACTCCACAACCTCGCCGCCCGATTTTCGTCGGCCGCATGGGTCGAAATATCCGACGAGTTGGCCCAAGCCTCACTGCTCAAACTCGCTGCCGACCCGCTCATCTCGCTCTGCTTCAAGCACGATAGCGCCTACGACATCGGCAACGTCGTCAGCCAAGCCGTCGGTGGCACCGCCGCCCATAGCCCCGCCATCGAGAGCGCCATCGTCGACGCCCGCCAACGCTCGGAGCGCACCCCCCTGACGCAGGTCGAAACCGAAGTGCTCACCATGATAGCACATGGCATGACCGCCAAAGAAATAGCCACCGCCCGCTCGGCCAGCATCCACAC
>CAZBBL010000190.1:0-1674 GCA_964490275.1 uncultured Barnesiella sp. | reverse complement strand
CCGCGAGCCCAAAGCCAAACCCGACAGCAATCGCACCTTGACATTCTTACCATAATCCATAGCGGCTATGAGACTTATACGTCTTATACGTCTTATGCGACCTATTACCCTCATCCACCGCTATTTGCGTCGCTCACGCTCCGCTCGGGCGCGATGAATCACGCCCCTACATCGTCGCTGCCAACCCATCCTCATTGTGGCGTCCGCGAGGACGCCGATTTACTCGTAACCCCGTACACCGCCAGGTGTGCGGGGTATGAGTCCAAAACAAAAATGGTGTCCGTCAAGGACACCGATTTCTTGCCATCTGCATAGCTCTCACCATCAAAGGATTCATCCTCGCGAAGCCAACCCCGGCATTGCGTCGCCGGAGCGCCCGGCAAGCCGCCGGCGGCCTTACTTTGCCAAGCTTTCTTTCGCGTGGCCGAAAGAAAGAGGCAAACACTCACATCATCAAAACACGATTTTCAGAGCTAAGCAACCGTTATTTCAATGAAAATCGCTAACTTTGTAAATTGAAACTAAAAAACACAATATTCAAGGTGGAAACTAAGTATATTTTTGTCACCGGAGGCGTTGTCTCATCGCTCGGTAAAGGTATTATCTCGTCCTCTTTGGCTAACTTGCTCATAGCCCGAGGCTATCGCGTAACAATCCAAAAATTTGACCCTTATATCAACATCGACCCCGGCACGCTCAACCCCTATGAGCACGGCGAATGTTACGTCACCGTCGACGGTCACGAAGCCGACCTCGACCTCGGCCACTACGAACGTTTCACCAACATCCAAACCACACGCGCCAACAACGTCACTACCGGACGCATCTACCAAAGCGTCATCGACAAAGAGCGCCGTGGCGACTATCTGGGTAAAACCGTACAAATCATACCCCATATCACCGACGAAATCAAACGCAACGTCAAAGCCCTCGGCAACACCGGCAACTTCGACTTTGTCATCACCGAAATCGGCGGCACCGTCGGCGACATCGAGTCGCTACCCTTCATCGAAAGCGTGCGCCAACTTCGTTGGGAACTCGGCACAAACTGCGTCTGCATCCACTTGACCTACGTGCCGTATATCGCAGCCGCTAAAGAGCTCAAAACCAAGCCGACCCAACACTCCGTAAAACAGCTTCAGGAGGTCGGTATCCAACCCGACATACTCGTGCTCCGCACCGAAAAGGATATTCCGCCGGAAATGCGCCGCAAAATCGCCCTCTTCTGCAACGTCGCTCCCGAAGCCGTCATCCAATCAATCGACGTGCCCTCAATCTATCAAGTGCCCATCAACATGCACCGTCAACACCTCGACGAACTCGTGTTGAAACGCACCGGCGTAGCTATCGAAGGAGAGCCCAACATGAAACCTTGGATGCAATTCCTCGACAAAATGGCCAACGCCACCGAAGTTGTTACCATCGGCCTTGTCGGCAAATATGTCGAGCTGCAAGACGCCTATAAATCAATCAACGAATCGCTCTTCCAAGCAGCTACCTACAACGACCGCAAACTCAAACTCGTCTACATCCACTCAGAGAAAGTCGACCCCTCCAACGTCGACGAAAAACTCCGCGACCTCGACGGTGTCATCATCGCCCCGGGCTTTGGCCAACGTGGCATCGAAGGCAAATTCGTGGCCCTGAAATGGTGTCGCGAGCACGACGTGCCCA
>CAZBBL010000189.1:0-1717 GCA_964490275.1 uncultured Barnesiella sp. | reverse complement strand
TCTTTGGCAAATTCACCGACGAGATTATCGACTACTGCTCCGTGCGTCGCCACCACAAGCATCTCATGAGATAGCCTCGGCAATAGAATTTTTCTGCTGCTCAAAGTTTTTTCGTATCTTTGTCGGCGTTAATCCGACACACTAACACATAACCTAAAAGATATGAAAACAGCAAAAATCGCACTCGCTTGCGCATTGACTGCCGGTATCTGCTCATCTGCTATGGCCCAAGAACATCTCAAAAGCCTCAACCCAAGCTATATCGACAACTCAATCGCTCCGGGTGAGGACTTCTACCTTCACGTCAACAAAGGTTGGCAATTGGCCAACCCACTGACCGCAGAATATTCTCGCTACGGCCAGTTTAACGTACTCAACGACGAAGCTGAGAAAAATGTCAAAGACATCGTGCTCAACCTCGCCGCAACAAACCCCGAAAAAGGCACTGTCGCCTACAAAGTAGCTACCATCTACCAGTTGGCAATGGACTCAACTCGTCGCAATGCTGAAGGCGCCAAACCTATTTTGGCCGACCTCAAACGCATCGACTCTACTACACACGCCGGCATGGAAGACCTCTTCCTATGGATGCACGGCAACTATGCAAGCCCGTTTTTCTCGGCCGGCCCCCAAGAAGACTTAGCCAACTCTACCGTCTACGCTATGTATCTCAGTAGCGGCGGCATGGCATTGGGCGACCGCGACTACTACCTGTCGAAAGACAAAGAAAACGTAAAAGTGCGCGAAGCCTATAAAACCCTTATCGGCGCTCAAATGCGCAACGCCGGCTTCAGTAAAAAAGACGCTGCTCGCATCGTCAAAAACGTGATGAAAGTCGAAACCGCCCTCGCCGACTCTGCTTGGACTCGCGAACAAAGTCGCAACATCCCCGCGATGTACAACCCCCGCACATTCGCTCAAATCAAAGAAATGTTCCCCAACATCAATTGGGATCGCTTCTTTGTCGAAACTATGGGCATCCAATCACCCGAACAGGTAATCGTCACCGAAATCAGCTCGCTGAACCGCGCCAACGAATTGATGGGTTCGCTCAGCGACCGCGAAATCAAAGACTACTACCTCTGGCACTACGTGCGCCAAGCTTCGTCGAAACTCAGCGACACCTTCTCCGACACCAACTTTGAATTTTCGAAGGTGATGAGCGGTGTGCAGCAACAACGTCCTCGCTGGAAACGCGCTCTCGGCGCTACCGAAGGCGTCCTTGGCGAAGCTATCGGCGAACTCTATGTAGCCAAATACTTCCCCGAGTCGTCGAAACAATACATGATACAACTCGTTGAAAACCTGCGCACAGCCCTCGGCAAACACTTGCTCAACCTCACATGGATGAGCGACGAAACCAAGCTCAACGCTATCAAAAAGCTCAACGCGTTTACCGTGAAAATCGGCTACCCCGACAAATGGAAAGACTACTCTACCATGGACATCGACCCCGAGAAGTCTTACTACGAAAATATGCACAACGCTGCAATGTGGCATCAAGCCGAAACTTATGCCAAATGGGGCAAACCGGTCGACCGCACCGAATGGGGCATGACTCCTCAAACCGTCAACGCCTACTACAACCCCATGGCCAACGAAATCGTATTCCCGGCCGCTATCCTCCAAGCACCCTTCTTCGACCCCGAAGCTTCCGACGCTGAAAACTATGGTGGCATTGGCGTTGTTATCGGTCACGAAATGACTCACGGATTTG
>CAZBBL010000188.1:0-1819 GCA_964490275.1 uncultured Barnesiella sp. | reverse complement strand
ACAAGCAGATACAGAAAAAGGGCTACTCTCACGAGCGAGCCCTTCCCATTGAACAAAATCAAAAATTACTCCTATTCTTTGCTGCTGTATATATAGAGTGTGTGTTTTTGGCTAAATGAAAGTGTTTAAAAGCCGCTCCACATAAGTGTTTCAGCTACTTGATAAACAACCGCAGCGGCTTTCGGTTCACTTCAAGCAAAGGTTTAACCTTTAAGCGAAGTTTTAACATCAGCGCTTTAACACGAGCCGAAAGTGATTGTTACAAAAATATTTCGTATATTTGCAACGCATAATATTATAATTACGGTAAAAAAGATTAGGCAAACACGCAATACAATGAAAAAATTCACAAAAATAGTAGCCACAATCTCCGACAAACGTTGTGATGTCCCCTTTCTTCGCGACCTCTTTGACAACGGTATGAACGTGGTAAGAATGAACTCTGCCCACCTTGACCAAAACGGTTTCCGCACTATCGTCGACAACGTGCGCGGCGTTTCGCCCCGCATCGCTATCTTGATGGACACAAAGGGTCCGGAGATACGCACTACGGCTATCGCCGACGATGCTAAAATCAAAATCAGCGAAGGCGACAAGGTGATTTTCAACGGCGCTCCGGATCGACTGACCGAAAAAGGCAAAATCGCCCTTTCGTATGCCGACATCGCCGCCGACGTCAAAGTAGGTATGCACCTGCTCATTGACGATGGCGAGCTCGATTTCATTATCGAAGATATAGCCCAAGACGGCACTATCACCACTACTGCTTGCAACTCGGGCGAACTGGGTTCGCGCAAGAGCGTCAACATCCCCGGCGCTACTATCAAGTTGCCATCGTTGACCGACCGCGACCGCCGCAATATCGGTTACGCTATCGACCTGGGCATCGATTTCATTGCCCACTCATTTGTACGCTCAAAACAAGACGTGCTCGACATACAACAGATACTCGACAGCCGCGGCTCAAAAATAAAAATCATCGCCAAAATCGAAAACCAAGAGGGTATCGACAACATCGACGAGATTCTCGAAGTGGCCTATGGCATTATGATTGCTCGCGGCGACCTCGGCATCGAAATTCCCGCCGAACGCATCCCCGGCCTTCAAAACAGCCTCATCGACAAATGTATCTTAGCCCATAAGCCCGTAATCGTGGCTACGCAGATGCTCCACTCGATGATAAACTCACCTCGTCCCACTCGTGCCGAGGTGTCGGATATCGCCAACGCCGTCTATCAACGCACCGACGCTCTGATGCTCAGTGGCGAAACCGCCTATGGCAAATATCCTATTGAAGCTATCGCGACAATGACCCGCGTAGCTGCCGAAGCCGAACGTTCGCTGGCCTGCGGCAACCTCTGCAAACCCATCCCCACGATTGAAAACGACGTGACTTCGTTTTTGGCACGCCAAGCCGTAGCCTCAAACGATGTGCTCGGCACCCGCGCTATCATCACCGATAGCTACACCGGTCGCACAGCCCGCTACATCGCTTCATATCGCGGTTCGTATCCTACATTTGCCATCTGCTACCGCGAACCGGTGATACGTCTGTTGGCATTGAGCTATGGTGTTTGGGCCGTTTACCAAGGTCAGGCCAACTCTTCGCGCCAATACCTGCGCAACGCATTGTCGATGCTCATCGACAACCACCGACTGACGGCAGCCGACACCGTAGCATATCTCGGCGGCGGCTTTGGTGAAGGCCACGGCACGACGTTCCTCGAAGTAAACCGCGTGGGCGAAGTGATGGAAAACTACCATTCATACAGTCTGCCCAACCTTGAGGATGTGCGCCAAAACATCAATTGATTTCAAA
>CAZBBL010000187.1:0-1828 GCA_964490275.1 uncultured Barnesiella sp. | reverse complement strand
GAATGTACCGAGATACAAACCGTCTGACGAACCAACGAAGCGTTTCACGATGACGTCTTTGATAAGAGCTTTCTCTCCGGTGTAGCCAAAGATACCTGTATAGAGGAACGCCTTGCCATCAATGGTAAAGTTGCTGATAGTATGGTTTTGACCGTCGAATGTACCTTCAAATTTGGTGACATTGTCGCCGACAGGAGTATAGTTTGACAAGCCTGAGAGGTCGAGGTCGTTGGCCAAAGCAAAGTATGCGCCGGCAAAGCTGTTGCCCTCTGATACGAGTTGCGACAACAGAGTCAAATCGTCGGCAGTCTTGATAAGATAGGGATTGGTAGCAGTGCCTTCACCGTCGAAGGTGATTGAAGCAGCTGTAGGCCAAGTGATAGCCGAGGGCGACAGGGTGACAACGATATCGCGCATTGCATATCCGATATATTGTGTCGGAGAAGCGGTTGCAGCAATCACGTAGCCACCGAGCGACAATTGATTGTCGGCTGTGGTAGAGAATACCATTTGGCCGGTAGTGTTAATCTTGTATTTCCATGCCGACGACGACTCATCGTAGGTCCATGTGGTGTCGTAGACATCAAATTGGCCATAATAAGAGTTGTAGTAGGCATACTGATAAGGCATTGTCATCACCTTCGAAGATGAGATACGAGCCGACATCTCAGCAGTGCCCACGGGCAAGAAACCATAGAGCGAAACCGAGTTGGAGCTTGTTTGATCAACATAGCAATCCAATGATACTTCGGCCAATGTAGAAGCATTGGTACCCGAAACGGTAGCATTCGGCACTTTGTAGTCGCTCGATGTAGCGATGATGAATGTGCGGTTTTGGTAGGTGCCTTCACCGGTGACTATCAACACCCAAGGGTCGATAGAGATATTACCGTTTTCATCGATTGTACCGGCAACAGGGTCGGTCGACAAATAATATTTGCCGCTTACCAAAACAAGGCCTTGAAACGATACGTCGCCATAAGTGGCGTGGTTGTAAACAACTTGTTTGGGGATTGAAACCGTACCGGCCTCAGCATCGATGCTGAATTTCAGGCCGATGGTGTCGCCAAGATTGTAGAAGTTGGTGATTTGATAGCCTTCAGAGAGGTCTTCAGCGTTAACGGCGCTCAAACCGGCATGTATACCATAGTTTGAACCCGACGAACCGTGGTCGATTTCGATAATCGCTCCGGTTTTGATTGTCGCTGCCTTGGTAGAGACTTTGCGCGACTTCTTAGCCGCTCTGGCCTTTGCCATGATAGCTGCATCGGCTTCGGGCAGAGCTTCGCCCAATTGGGCTTCATCGCCTGTCAAAGCTACAAGCTCGGGAAGCTCCTGCGGCTCTTGGCGCAAATTCTTGCCCACAAGACATCGCTGAGCTTCGGCATTGAGATTTTCGTAGTCGGCTGCCGTCAATTGCTTCGCAACTGTCTGAACCGCTGTCGACTCGGCTTGTGGAGCCGAAACTTCAGCAACTTTCGACGACGAAAACAGCTCACCAATCTTGCCCGAAATAGGCGTCGTAGTAGCTGCAACGACCGCAGTCAAAACTCCCAATGCTGCAAAAGATAAACTTTTTCTTAGCATAGTTTTTTTGGAATTAATAACTAAATAATACTGAATATGAATTTATAAAATATTTATTTCTATAGCCTTTTAATATCAGGCAACCGATAACGTTTTGTCAGCATGCGATGAATTAGAGAATACAAAACATCAGGCCAATCGACAAAAACATTACTAATTGACACGATAACAAACGACAAATGTAATCAAAAAATATTCAATTCAAACAATTTTTAGCCAAAATAATGCAATTTTATTTCGA
>CAZBBL010000186.1:0-2071 GCA_964490275.1 uncultured Barnesiella sp. | reverse complement strand
TTATTCCTCCATAAGTTTTTGTATCATGTTGGCATCGCCGTCACCATACATCACCATATAGAGCGCACCGCCCGAAATCTGTTGGTCGACAAACATCAAGGCGCGAGTTTGGCCATCTTCGAGAATGCGGCTATAAACCGAAGCTGTGACTTTGCCGGCGGGGGAGTCTTGTTGGTCTTTAATCACGGTATCGGTGATTTGTTCCAAGATAGCGTTGACCTGTTGCACGGCAGCCTCTCCGGGGTTCATCAATACAATCACCTTGCCTTGAGTCATGTGGAGCGGCTGGAGCTGTATTTGGGGAATGTCTTGAACGGCAACGCCGGGCACGGTAAGAAGTTGGTCGAACGCTTCGTCGACGTTGATAGCCGAGGCTGTGAATAGGGTAGAGAGCAGGGCTACGACTGAGAATAATAGCTTTTTCATTGTTTTATGGAAATTTAAATTGGTATTATAGGCGCAAATGTAGCAAAAATTTGTTTCATTGATGAAATATTTAGTAACTTAGCTGTCTCAACCTGAAAACTTGAAACAACACAAACCTATCAACTCAATGATTGACAAACATCGCTATTGCGTCATAATGTGCGGCGGCATCGGTAGCCGCTTTTGGCCTTATAGCCGTTCTAACCGTCCGAAACAATTCATCGACTTCCTCGGCACGGGACGCTCACTACTGCAAATGAGCTACGACAGAATCCTTTCGGTTGTTCCTGCTGAAAACATCATTATCGTCACAAACCGTCAGTATGCACCGCTGGTGAAGGAGCAACTGCCCGACATCCGCGAAAGCAACATCTTGCTCGAACCCGCACGCCGCAACACCGCGCCGTGTATCGCTTGGGCCGCCTGGCATATCGCCGCCATCGACCCTCAAGCAAGCATGATTGTCACCCCCTCTGACCACCTTATCACCCGCGAAAACGACTTCTGCCAAAGCGTCGTCAAGGGCTTCGACTTCGTAGAACGCAACGACGCTCTGCTGACTATGGGCATCAAACCCTCACGCCCCGAAACCGGCTACGGCTACATCCAAGTAGGCCAGCAGGTAGAACCCGGCATCCAAAAGGTGAAAACCTTCACCGAAAAACCCAACTTGGAGCTGGCTAAAGTGTTTTTGGAAACAGGCGAATTTTTCTGGAACTCAGGCATCTTCATCTGGAGTGCCGCTTCGATAAAGAAGGCCATGACAGAGCTGACGCCCGATATCGCCGGCATCTTCGAAAAGGGGAGTGCCGTCTACAACACTCCGGCCGAAACTGCCTTTATCGAAGCCAATTTCCCCGGCTGCATGGGCATCTCTATCGACTTTGCCGTGATGGAAAAAGCCTCCAACGTATATGTCGAATGTGTCGACTTTGGGTGGAACGACCTCGGCACATGGAGCGCTCTCTACGACAACTCGCCCAAAAACCGCGACCAAAACGTCACCCAAAATTGCAACGTATTGTCTTACAACTCCCAGGGCAACATTTTTGCCGTCAGCGGCGACAAGCTCGTTGTGGTTGAAGGCTTGCAAGACTATATCGTAGCCGACGCCGGCGACGTGCTGCTCATTTGCCCCAAAAGCGAAGAGCAACGTATCAAAAACATGGTCAACGACGCTAAGACTGCCTTTGGCGACAAATATCTTTAATCTTAATGAGCGACGAACAATTTGACATACGCGCCCAAAGCCGCGAACGTGAGGCCGACATCGAGCGTGCCCTGCGTCCGTCTAAATTCGACGCCTTCAGCGGTCAAGACAAAATTGTCGAAAACCTGAAGGTGTTTGTAGCAGCCGCGCGAATGAGAGGGGAGGCCCTCGACCATCTTTTGCTCCACGGCCCTCCCGGCCTGGGCAAAACCACGCTGTCGGCCATCATTGCCAACGAACTTGGCGTAGGTTTCAAGGTGACATCGGGCCCGGTGCTCGACAAACCCGGCGACCTGGCCGGCATCCTTACCTCGCTCGAAGAAAACGACGTGTTGTTTATCGACGAGATACATCGCCTCAGCCCTATCGTCGAGGAATATCTCTACTCGGCAATGGAAGACTATCGCATTGATATAATGATAGATAAAGGCCCCG
>CAZBBL010000185.1:0-2076 GCA_964490275.1 uncultured Barnesiella sp. | reverse complement strand
AAATCTGGGGTACATCTGCGACCTTGGCGCTAACAAATTTTGTGGAACGGGGTCTAAAGCGATGCCACATAAAATCTGATTGAGATTTATGTGGCATCGATGCGTTATGGCCTATGTGGTCTATGTGGTCAGTCTTCGAGGAAATAGTCGATAGTAGTGACTACGCGTACGCTCTTGATGTAGGGCGTATATTGGTCGCGATCGGTAATTGAGAATTGTCCTTGAGAGGCCGTGGCGATTTTGCCGAGCTTGCTCTGAGAGTCTTCGGCAAACTTGATAGCAGCTTGGCGAGCTTTGTTGGTGGCGTCGGCAATCATCTCAGGCTTTATATCGTTGAGGCCGGTAAACTCATACTGCGTTTGATAGCTATATTCATCGGTAGAGATGGCGATGCCATATTTAAACAGCTCAACCTGGCGTTTTATCAACTCATTTACCTTGTCGACATCCGACGAGGTGACGACGATAACCGACGTGATATTGTAGCGATAAGGGATGCGCTCGTTTGAGATATAACGATTGGCCTGTTGATCGACAACGTCGGGGGCATTGATTGAGATGTCGGCCGAGGCAATACCATTGTCGGTGAGAAACTTTACGATTTGGTCGTCGGTTTGATTGATTTGAGTGTAGAGGTCTTGCAAGTCGTTGCCGACGAGTTTAAAAACGATAGGCCAGGTGACCTTATCGGCCTTAACTTCGCGTTCGCTGAGCCCACGCACCGATACGGTGCGACGATTGTCGGTAACCGACTTCAGGCCCTTGTTGATACCTATACCGATAGCCGTCAATCCGAGAGCGACAATCACTGCGGGCAAAATTTTTTTGAATAAATTCATAGCTAAGACACGTTTACGTAATGGTAGATATATGATGTATGCTACATGATTGGATAATGTGTGCAAAACTAAATAAAAAATTGAGTAATAAATCAGATAACAGACAAAATTTTATATCTTTGTAGGAAAATAAACCAACAACTCTTAACATTAAATTATTTATCATGAGCAAACCTTATGTAGTCGGCATCGACATAGGCGGTACAAACACCGTGTTTGGTATCGTTGATGCCCGTGGCGTAGTTATCGCCAGCTCGTCTATCAAGACACAAAAACACAGCACAATCGAAGCTTACATCGACGAACTCTACACAGAGCTTTCTAAACTTATCAAGGCCAACGACGCCGTCGACAAAGTGCACGGCATCGGCATCGGAGCCCCCAACGCCAACTATTTCTCAGGCATGATTGAAGCCGGCGTAAACCTCCCCTGGCCCACTCCTATACCCTTGGCTCAACTCGTCAGCGAGAAATTTGGTATCCCCGTAGCCATCACCAACGACGCTAACGCTGCCGCTATCGGCGAAATGACCTACGGCGCTGCTCGCGGTTTGAAAGACTTTATCATGATTACCCTCGGCACAGGTGTCGGCTCAGGCATCGTTGTCAACGGACAATTGGTATATGGCCACGACGGTTTTGCCGGCGAACTTGGTCACATTACCGTAAAACGCAACAACGGTCGTCTCTGCGGATGCGGTCGCACAGGCTGCTTGGAAGCTTACTGCTCGGCTACCGGTGTCGCTCGCACAGCCCGCGAGTTCCTCGAAATACGCACAGAGCCTTCATTGCTCCGCAATATCCCCGTCGACGAAATCACATCAAAAGATGTTTACGACGCCGCCATCGCAGGCGACCAACTCGCTAAGAGCATCTTTGACTATACCGGCGACATCCTCGGCGCTGCATTAGCCGACTTCACCGTGTTCTCTGCCCCCGAAGCTTTCATCCTCTTTGGTGGCTTGGCTAAGAGTGGCGACTTGCTGCTCAAACCCTTGCGCAACTCAATGGAGAAAAACATGATGAAGGTTTGGAAAGGCAAAGTAAAAGTGTTGCTTTCTGAATTGAAAGAAGCTGATGCTGCCGTCCTCGGTGCCAGTGCTCTCGGTTGGGAAGCCAAGACTCCCACTGCTCCCGCCGCCAATGCTCCTGCAAAGGCCTAACCCGACAATCTCTACTATCAACATAGCGATGGCATTTACCCTCCCGGTAGATGCCATCGCCGTTTATATACGTC
>CAZBBL010000184.1:0-2143 GCA_964490275.1 uncultured Barnesiella sp. | reverse complement strand
GGTATGATTGGCGACCCTTCGATGAAGAGCCAAGAGCGCAAACTCATCGACGAGGAAACACTCCGTCACAACCAAGAGGCAATCAAACGCCAGCTCTCTAAATTTCTCGACTTTGACAGCGACGCTCCCAACGCGGCTATCATGGTCAACAACTACGACTGGATGAAGGAATTTTCATTCCTCGGATTCATCCGCGACATCGGTAAACATATCACGGTCAACTATATGATGGCCAAAGACTCAGTGAAGAAACGCTTGTCGGGCGAAGATCGCGAAGGCATGTCGTTCACCGAGTTTTCATATCAGCTGCTTCAGGGCTACGACTTCCTCCACCTCTACAACGAATATGGATGTCGTTTGCAGCTCGGAGGCTCTGACCAATGGGGCAACATGACTACCGGCACCGAACTGATACGCCGCATCAACGGAGCCGACGACGCCTATGCGTTGACCTGTCCGCTGATTACCAAGGCCGACGGTGGCAAATTTGGCAAAACCGAGAGCGGCAACGTATGGCTCGACGCACGCTACACCTCGCCCTATAAGTTCTATCAATTCTGGCTCAATGTTTCTGACGCCGACGCTGAAAAATATATCAAGATTTTCACCTCGCTGCCTCAAGAAGAGATTGTCGACTTGGTAGCTCAACAACAAGCCGACCCGTCGCAACGTCCGTTGCAAAAACATTTGGCTCAAGAGCTTACCACGATGGTTCACTCGGCAGCCGACTACGAGGCCGCAGTAGAGGCTTCGCAAATACTTTTCTCTAACAAAGCCTCCGACATACTCCACAAAATCGACGAGCAAACATTGCTGTCGGTATTTGAAGGTGTGCCTACATTTGAGATTGCGATGAGCGACCTCGACGGCTCGGTAAAATGGGCCGACCTGCTTGTCGACAAGGCTCCGGTGTTCCCCTCAAAGGCCGAATTGCGCAAGCTTGCTCAAGGCAACGGGTTCGCCATCAACAAAGAGAAAGTGAGCGACGTCTATGCCGCAGCTACCACAGATGCGCTGCTCAACGGCAAGTATATCTTGGTACAAAAAGGCAAGAAAAACTACTATCTGCTTATCGCAAAATAAGCTATAGATAGCATATCGACACATAAAGGCTCCGCTTCGGCGGGGCTTTTTTTGTTGTAATCAATTGGAGGGTCGGCAAATATATCTACTTACAGGCCGAAATAATTGATTTTCACGGCAAAATAATGTAGATTTGCGGTCGACATCACTCACACATTTCCAAACTTCTAACGATGAAAAAACTAACCTGCGCCTTGGCGCTAATATCAATGTTTGTAATGAACGCATTTTGCAATCAAACCGCCGCACAAACAAAGGGCGAACGCACCCTTGTGCTCTACTATTCACAGGGTGGCACCACCGAGAAGGTAGCAACGACGTTGCAACAAAAATTGTGCGCCGACATTGAAGCTATCGAGCTGCAGGAGCCCTACGACCCCGATTATAAGGCTACACTCGAACGTTGTCGCCAAGAGCGTGAGCAGGGAATCATACCCTCTACACTACCGCTTAAATCAGACCTCAGCAGCTACGACCGCATCTTCTTGGGCTATCCGATATGGTTTGGCACATACGCTCTGCCAATCTTCGACTTGCTACGCCAACCTTCTAAGCTCGACGGCAAAGAGATTGTAGTGTTTTGCACGTTTGGCAGCGGGGGATTGGAAAGTTCGATTGAAGATTTGAAAAAGGCTCTGCCCAACGCCAAAATCGGCGAGGGATATGGTGTGCGCAAAGCACGCATCAGTGCGATGGAGGCCGAGGTAAACCGTTTCTTGATTGAACATGGATATATCGACGGCAAGATAGAGCCTCTGCCCGGCTATGGGCCTGCAACGGCTGTCAGCGATGCCGACCGCGCCATCTTCGACCAAGCGTGCGGCAGCTATCAATTCCCGTTGGGAACGCCGGTAAGTGTCAGCTCTCGTGCCACTTCCGACTCGGTAGACTATAAGTTTACGGCTCAAGCCACCAATTTCGACGGCCAAGAAGCCACGTTCACCATCTATGTGACCGTGCCAAAGGCAACTCAAGTAGCCGAATTTACACGCGTCGTGCGCTAAACAACGACGCCGGCTCGTAGGTCGCAAACGCGAATGGCGATCATTCAGGCGGTTGA
>CAZBBL010000183.1:0-2171 GCA_964490275.1 uncultured Barnesiella sp. | reverse complement strand
GTCGATCGACTCTTTGGGGTTGAAGGTCATGTTTTTGCGTGGGTCGACTTTGAGCAGGAAGTATTTAAGGGCGCCCAAGCCAACGGTTTCGGCAATCGACTCGGCCTCTTGGTCGCTGATGCCGTCGAGTTTGCCGAGTTCGCGCGACACTTCGCGTGCAGTGCCAACCATTTCGTCCATCAAATCGTCGGCGTCGACGACGGTGCCTTCGCGGCTCTTCATTTTGCCTTCGGGGAGCTCTACCATGCCATAAGAGAAGTGGACGAGGTCTTTGCCCCATTTAAAGCCGAGGCGGTCGAGCAGCAGCGAGAGGACTTGGAAGTGGTAGTTTTGTTCGTTGCCGACGACGTAGATCATGCGGTCGATGGGATAGTCGCGGAAGCGGAGTTTGGCGGTGCCGATATCTTGAGTCATGTAGACGGAGGTGCCGTCGCTACGCAGCAAGAGTTTGTGGTCGAGGCCGTCGCCGGTGAGGTCTGCCCATACCGAGCCATCTTCTTTGCGATACATGATGCCTTTTTCCAAGCCTTCGAGCACTTTTTCTTTGCCTTCGAGGTAGGTATCGCTTTCGTAGTAGATTTTGTCGAAGTCGACGCCCATGCGTTTGTAGGTTTGGTCAAATCCGGCATATACCCAAGAGTTCATCATGGCCCAAAGTTGGCGTATTTCGGGGTCTTTTTGCTCCCATAGGCGCAACATTTGGCGAGCTTCCTGCATCAGTGGAGATGCTTGCTCGGCCTCCTCTTTCGACATACCTTTTTCGATGAGTTGAGCTACCTCTTCTTTGTAGTGTTTGTCAAACAATACGTAGAAGTCGCCGATAAGGTGGTCGCCTTTTTTGCCGGTCGATTCGGGAGTAGCGCCGTTGCCCCATTTTTTCCAAGCGAGCATCGACTTGCAGATATGTATGCCGCGGTCGTTGACGATATTGGTTTTAACGACGCGATAGCCACAGGCTTTGAGAATTTGCGAAAGGCTGTAGCCCAGCAGGTTGTTGCGTACGTGGCCGAGGTGGAGGGGTTTGTTGGTGTTGGGCGAAGAATATTCAACCATGTAGAGTGGCGCGTCGGCGTCGGCGGTTTTCACTCCATAGTTGTCGGTGTGTTGGATATCGCTCAGCAGGGTGTTCCAGAATTTGGGTTGGATGACGATGTTGAGGAATCCTTTGATGACGTTGAAACGGTCGACCGCGGGTTCGTTAGCTACGAGCCACTCCCCTATCTCCGTGCCAACGGCTTCGGGCGATTTGCGGGCAGCTTTTACCCATGGAAACACTACGACGGTGAGGTTTCCTTCAAATTCCTTCTTGGTGGTTTGGGGCACGATTGATGCCGGGTCGGTATCGACCGAGTAGAGAGCTTTGACGGCGCGGGCTACGGCCTGCGAGATGATGTTATCTATCGACATTATTGATATGAGTTAACTGTTTGTGGGGTGCAAAGATACGAAAAAACTACCAATAAATCTCCTCTTTGCTTTTATTTCAAATGTATATGGCGCTTTGGCCGACTGTTGTCAGAAGCCTTTAAACAGTCCGCCAAAGTCGTGTTCGATTTTCTTGCCCAGATGGCTATAGGCCAGTTCGGTCACTTCGCGGCCGCGCGGTGTGCGCTTTATGAAGCCCTCTTTGATGAGAAACGGTTCGTAGACCTCTTCTATCGTGCCGGGGTCTTCGCCAAGCGCTGTTGCTATGGTCGACAATCCTACCGGGCCACCCTTAAATTTGGTGATAATGGTGGTGAGGATTTTGTTGTCGATTTCGTCAAGGCCGTAGCGGTCGATGTTGAGAGCTTCGAGGCCGAAGCGTGCTATCTCGGGGTCGATTGTTCCGGAGCCTTTTACTTGGGCGAAGTCGCGCACGCGGCGTAGCAGTGCATTGGCTATACGTGGCGTGCCACGCGAGCGCATCGCTATCTCGTGGGCGGCCTCGCCGGTGCATCCTATGCCTAAGAGCTTGGCTGAGCGCAGTATGATGCGTTCCAACACCTCTTGGTCGTAGTATTCGAGGTGGCAGTTGATGCCGAATCGAGCTCTTAGCGGCGATGTCAGCAGGCCGCTGCGCGTAGTGGCGCCGATGAGAGTAAACGGAGCCAACGTCAGCTGCACGCTTCTTGCCCCGGGGCCTTTATCTATCATTATATCAATGCGATAGTCTTCCATTGCCGAGTAGA
>CAZBBL010000182.1:0-2287 GCA_964490275.1 uncultured Barnesiella sp. | reverse complement strand
CTTGTAAGGCAGACGCTCTGAACCAGCTGAGCTAAGCGCCCCTTGCGGAATTGCGATGCAAAGGTACGACAATTTTCTGATTCTGCAAATTTTTTGGCCAAAAAATCTGTTTGCCCCGATTTTTTTTGCCTCCAAAGATGTTATGGAAATAATTGGTGTTATCTTTGTATCTGATATGGAACGCAATATTAATCATGTAGCCGACACATTGGTCATCATACCGATGTACAACGAACGCGAAAACGCTCGCGCTATCATTGAGGCCGTTTTGGGCCTTTCGCAACAATTTGACGTGCTCGTCGTCGACGACAACTCGCCCGACGGCACTGCCGACATCGTGCGCAAAGCTATGGCCGACTTCCCCGGTCGCATCAACATGATTGAACGAGCCGGCAAACTCGGCCTCGGCACAGCCTACATCGAAGGCTTCCGATATGGCATCGCCAACGGCTACGACTATATCACCGAGATGGACGCCGACTTCTCTCACAACCCCAACGACCTGCCAAAGCTGCGTCAAGCTTGCGCCGACGGGGGATATGACGTAGCCGTCGGTTCGCGCTACATCTCGGGCGTCAACGTCGTCAACTGGCCTATGGGACGCGTATTGATGTCTTACTACGCCTCGGCCTACGTGCGCTTCGTCACACGCATGAAAGTGCGCGACACTACAGCCGGCTTTGTTTGCTATCGTCGCCAAGTGCTCGAAACCATGGAGCTCGACAAGATACGCTTCAAAGGCTATGCCTTCCAAATCGAAATGAAATTTACGGCGCTCAAATGTGGATTCTCACTCACCGAAGTGCCCATTATATTTGTCAACCGCGTGCTTGGCACCAGCAAGATGAGTTCGGGCATCTTCTCCGAAGCCGTCTTTGGTGTAGTTCGCCTCAAGGTGTCGAGCTGGTTTAGAAAATATCCCAAGAAAGCCGATGAGCAAGCGTAAAGCGATAGTCAATGCATTGATAGTCAACGAGCAACAGCGCTTCGTTGGCTATGTAGTCGTCGACGAAGATGTGATTGCCGCCGTAGGTCGTGGCGACGCTCCACAATCGTTGATTGAGGGAGCCGACATCATCGACGCCACAGGCAAGATGTTGCTCCCCGGAGCCATCGACACCCACGTCCACTTTCGCGAACCCGGCCTTACCCACAAAGCCACCATCGCCTCTGAAAGCGCCGCTGCCGTAGCCGGCGGCGTCACCTCCTACCTCGAAATGCCCAACACAAAGCCGGCTGCCGTCACCGCCGAAGCCGTCAAAGACAAACTCGAGATAGCCTCACGCTCATCCGTGGCCAACTATGGCTTCTTTATCGGCGCCACCAACGACAATATCGACCGTCTGCTCGGCCCGATCGACGTCGAAGTGCCCGGCATAAAGCTGTTTATGGGTTCATCTACCGGCAATATGCTCGTCGACAACGACGACGCCATCACCCGCCTTTTCAGCCAATATCGCGGTGTCATTGCCGTTCATGCCGAGGATGAAGCTACAATCGCAGCCGCTCGTGCTCGCCTCACGGCCGAACTCGGCGACGACCTCCCCGTAGCCCTTCACTCGCTGTTGCGCAGTCGCGAGGCTTGTCTGCGAGCCACTTCTCGCGCCATCGCCATGGCCAAACGCTATGGCACACGCCTCCACCTGCTCCACGTTTCTACCGCCGATGAGCTGCAACTGCTCTCTGCCGGCGACATCGCCGACAAACGTATCACGGCCGAAACCTGCCCCCACTATCTGACGTTGACCGCCGCTTCGCTCCTTGGCCCGGAGGGCAACCTGCGCAAATGCAACCCCGCCATCAAAGGCGCAGCCGACCGCGACACCTTGCGCCAAGCTATCGTCGACAAGCGTATCGACACCATTGCCACCGACCATGCGCCCCACTTGCGCTCTGAAAAGCAAGGCTCGCTGCTAAAAGCCGCCTCGGGCATGCCCGGCGTCAAATTCATGCTGCCGCTGATGCTCGACCTCGCTGCCACTATGCCCGAGTTGAGCGTCGAGCGAGTGGTAGAGCTTACGGCCCACAACCCGGCACGCCTCTACGACATCGACCGTCGTGGCTTCATCCGCCCCGGCTACTATGCCGACTTGGTGCTCGTCGAAGCCGTCGCGCCTCGGACCATCACCCACGACGACGCCCAAAGCCACCTGCCCGAAGCCTTGCGCCCCGGCTGTGATTGGACCCCCTATGCCGGCCTTCAGTCGGCCCATCGCGTAGCCATGACCATCGTCAACGGCAACGTAGCCTACGACGGTACCTCGGTCGACACCGCGGCCATCGCTTC
>CAZBBL010000181.1:0-2347 GCA_964490275.1 uncultured Barnesiella sp. | reverse complement strand
CTCCACGGCCTTTGGCCTTTGGCTCGCTCTCGGGCTTGTCGATGCCGATTATTTGGTTGCGGGCTTTGATGATGGCTTGTGGCGTGATGCCATGCTCCTCGTTGTATTTCAATTGCAATGTGCGTCGACGGTTGGTTTCGTCGATGGTTTGCTGCATTGATTCGGTAATCTTGTCGGCAAACATTATCACTTTGCCGTTGAGGTTTCGGGCTGCGCGACCAACTGTCTGAGTCAGCGAGCGGTGAGAGCGCAAGAAGCCCTCTTTGTCGGCATCGAGGATGGCTACGAGCGACACTTCGGGCAGGTCTAAGCCTTCGCGCAAAAGGTTTACGCCGATGAGCACGTCGTAGACTCCGGCTCGCAAATCGTCTAAAATTTGTATGCGTTCGAGGGTGTCGACATCGCTGTGGATGTAGGCCGTCTTAACGTTGAGTTTCAGCATATAGTCGTTGAGTTCCTCAGCCATGCGCTTTGTCAACGTAGTGACCAAAACACGCTCGTCTTTATTGCGGCGCTCGTCGATTTCGGCCATCAAATCGTCGATTTGATGGAGCGACGGACGCACTTCGATTATTGGGTCGAGCAATCCGGTAGGGCGGATAATTTGCTCTACGACAACGCCTTCGCTGCGCTGCAACTCGTAGTCGGCCGGAGTTGCACTGACATATACTATCTGCTTCGTGAGCTGCTCAAATTCTTCAAATTTTAGCGGACGATTGTCAACGGCAGCCGGCAATCTAAATCCATAGTCGACGAGGTTCATCTTGCGCGAGAGGTCGCCGCCAAACATGGCGCGAATCTGGGGGATAGTCACGTGGCTCTCGTCGATTACGGTTAAGAAATCTTTTGGGAAGTAGTCTAAAAGGCAGAAAGGTCGCATGCCGGGTTGACGGCCGTCGAAATAGCGGCTATAGTTCTCGATGCCCGGGCAGTGGCCTACTTCGCGTATCATCTCAATGTCGTACGTGACACGTTCGTAAAGCCTTTTAGCCTCCAATTCTTTACCCTCTTTTTGGAAAAATTCGACAGATTTCCCCAAATCGAGTTCGATTTGAGCTAAGGCTGAGCCAACGCGTTCCTTAGAGGTGACAAAGATATTGGCCGGATATATCTTGAAGCAATCGTGGTCGCCAAGCGACACGTTGTCGTCGGGGTGAAGGGTTGAAATCGACTCTATTTCATCGCCCCAAAATACTACTCTCACGATAATCTCCTCGTAGGCCAAACGTATGTCGACGGTGTCGCCCTTCACTCTGAAATTGCCTCGTTGCAGGCTCACTTCGTTGCGACTATAGAGCGAGTCGGCCAAGCGACGCAAAAATGCATTGCGAGCTATTTTTTGCCCCACTTTGATGTCGATTACGTTGCTGTGGAAGTCGTCGGGATTCCCGATGCCATATAGACACGACACCGATGAAATGACTATCACATCTTTGCGACCCGAGAGTAAGGCCGACGTTGTTGCCAACCTTAGGCGGTCGATTTCGTCGTTAATCATCAAGTCTTTCTCGATATACTTGTCGACCGATGGGATATACGCTTCGGGCTGATAATAGTCGTAGTATGAAACGAAATATTGTACGGAGTTTTCGGGAAAGAATGCCTTAAACTCGCTGTAGAGCTGAGCTGCCAAGGTCTTGTTGTGGCTCAATATCAACGTCGGTTTTTGCACCTTTTCGATAACATTGGCGATGGTGAAAGTTTTGCCCGATCCGGTAACGCCCAATAGTGTTTGTGCCGGATTGCCTTCGATTATGCCCTGAGCCAACTGCTCAATGGCTTGAGGTTGGTCTCCGGTGGGCTTGTATTTTGATTCGAGTTTAAACTTCATCATGTAGATAATTAACCTACAAATTTAGCCATTCCCCCTCACATATACAATACTACTCCCATCATTTTCCTCGGCTACCTACAAGTTCGTCGCTCTCGCGACGATATTCCATGCGAGGCTGACGCTATGTCGAGCATCGCGCGAGCGTCGCAAATAGCAATTATTCAGGCGGTTGCTTGGAGCAGGCGAAATGGGATTCGCCCCTACAAACATAGTGCATACCTTTGAGGATGAGGCGTTTGAGGGGAGCGGGCGAAATGAATTTCGCCCCTACAACGTGGGTGAAACCCGCTGATGATCAAGCCATTGATGCCAGAGAAAGATAGCGTCATGGTAGTAGGGGCGTGATTCATCGCGCCCGAGCGGCGCGTGAGCGACGCAAATAGCAATCATTGAGGCGTTTGAGGGTGGCGGGCGAAATAAAATTCGCCCCTACATTGATGGCGTAAACCCTTGAGGGAGAGAGTGCTTGAGCCGCTTTTTTATGGTAAGAATGTCAAGGTGCGATTGCTGTCG
>CAZBBL010000180.1:0-2456 GCA_964490275.1 uncultured Barnesiella sp. | reverse complement strand
AGTAAACCCTCGCGAGTGCAGTCGATATATCAAAAATCCAATACGGCTTATAAAATCGCGCCGAGATTGAAATTGCTAAATTCGAGATCGTTACGAGCCCTGTCGGCAAGCGTCGAATCGAGCTTCACAGCCTGACGCAGATTGCTTGTCACCATCGCATCGTTGTTGGTACGAGCGCCCAACACCGCCATCAGATAGTAGGTCGTAGCGTCAGGCGAAGTGATGCCACCAAGCGTCGACTTAGCCTTGCTGTAGTCCTTCGTAAGTATCTGAGACAGAGCAGCATTGTTCGACTTCGTCGAACCAAACGCCTTCACAGCCGACGTATTGTCGCCCGTCAGCAGATAGTAAGTGCCAAGAGCGTCCTCCAGTTGGTCGCTACCCGCAGCATTCGAGAACTTCTGATTAGCCTGACGATAGTCCTTATTGCGGAGCGCAATCAAACCGAGGTTCATCTGAGGCTCGGCAGCCGACGAATCGACACGTGCAGCGGCAGCAAAATTGGCCTTCGCGGCATCATAGTCGCCCGCAACATATTGAGCCATACCCAAATCGTTAAATGTGCGATAGTCGGTAGGATAGAGCTCGACAGCCTTCTTGTAGATGGCAATCTTCTCGGCATTGTCAGAAGTCAGAGTAGCAGCGTAGAGAATCTCATCAACCGACAGACTCGACGGATTTGACTTCAGCAGCTCTTGAATCTCGGCATCGCTCTTACCAATCACATTGATTGAAGCCGTGATGCGCGAATAGCGCAGCTGCGGCAAAATTTGGTCGGCGAGTTGGTCGAAAATCGACGACAGATTGCGTATCTGTTGCTCTCGTTCTTCGGGGTCTTTAAAGCGCGACAATACATTGAGAATCAACTCCTTGTCTTGAATATCGCTTTCAGCAACCAACTTCTGGAAACCTTCCCAGTCCTCAGCCGTGAATTGAGCGGTCAGCTCACCAAAGTCGGCCACCTTATCTTTAGCCAACTGATTTTGCAGATATGCAAAAGTGTTTTTCTCGCGGCTCTCAGCCAGACGAGTATTGAAATCTAAAGCACCCTCGGGCGACGCATACGACGAAATATTGATTTCTTCGATTTCGCGGTCAGCCGCACGGTCGGCACTCTGTATCTTCGAGTTCAAATCCTTCACAGCCTGTGAGCGGAGCTCAGAGTCGCGCAGATTTGATTGATTAATCAAAAACTTGATATCAGCCGCATATTTCTCATTGATTATGCGCTGAAACTTATCCTGAGCCAGCGCCGGCGTCACAGTGTTGGCATCGGCCAAAGCTGCCGTCGCTACCACACCGTTGGCAACCTTCACGCGAGGCAACGAATATTGTTTGCTGCCCTGAGTCACGTCAAACGCCAACTCCAACTCGCTCTGTAT
The DNA here is from genome assembly GCA_964490275.1 of uncultured Barnesiella sp. Lineage (GTDB taxonomy): Bacteria > Bacteroidota > Bacteroidia > Bacteroidales > Muribaculaceae > JAGBWK01. Next base: position 1,074 of record CAZBBL010000180.1, on the reverse strand, counting down.
CATTTCGTCTTGGTAGGCATACACAACCGGTATTGTCACCGTCCCACCTTGGTCGTAGCGTATCACCGGATTGTTGCCGCTCACCTTTTCGCCCTGGAAGCGATAAGCCTGCGAAGCTACCTCCTGTCCGTTAAACGTCAGATAGGGAGTCACCGTTACCTCGGCATTCTTTACAAAGAAATTTGCCGGAATGTGGCCCGTGACAGTCGCCGGCACGCGCTGTCCCACTACTTCCAGCGGATTGGGATTGACATCAAAATAGTCGGCACTAAATGCTGTGAGCTTTTTGTTGCAGCTCACCAACATCAATCCGCCGGCTGCCGTTAAGACGAGAAGTGATTTCGTTTTCATGTTGAGATATATGGAATTTAAATTTTTCTTCTTTCGAATAACTTGCAGAGAGATACACACAAAATTAAGCATTTCTCTCAAATTTACGCCATCTCTCACCTATTTAATTCCCGATTTTATTCTTTTTTTCATTTTTTTCGAGCATTTCCCCCGCCGTCATCCCCGTCAATGGGTGGCGCCACGTGCCGTCGGTCTCGCTTAGTGGCACCAACACAAAATCTCTCAGCTCCATCCGCGGATGTGGCAACGTCAACTCTTCGCTCTCCATCACCATATCGCCATAAAAAATGATGTCGATATCTATCACACGGTCGACATAGCCCCCCATTGCATCGCGATGGGGCGACGGATTTATCCCTCGCTGCACCGCTGCGACAGCTCCCAACACCTCCATTGGCGACATCTCGGTCTCAAAGCTCAACCCTACGTTGACAAAACCATTGGCCGACTCATAGCCCCAAGGCTCGCTCTCATACTCTCGCGACACCCTCAGCTCCGGCTCCGGCGTAAACAGTCCGGGCGACTGCTTCAACGAAGCAATCGCCCGACTGATATTTGTTGTCTTGTCGCCAAGGTTGCTGCCGATATTTAAATGTACACGCGGCATCTCTTCTTTGACGATTTAGTTTAACGTATTGTCTATTAGAGCGAACGGCCCACTTCTACCTCGACAAAGCCTTCGATGATATCGCCGACCTTGATGTCGTTGTAGCCTTGGATTGA
>CAZBBL010000179.1:0-2484 GCA_964490275.1 uncultured Barnesiella sp. | reverse complement strand
GCGCTCAGGATATAGCAAGCGCCCATGGTTTTAGATACCGTGGGCGCTCGTTGTATTTGTAGGGCTTGGGGATTAATACTCGTTCCAGGCTTTGATTTCGATTTCGTCGAGAGGCAGTGTTGTGAAGGCCTGAATGAATGCAGAGGCCAGACGAGCGTTGGTCAACAATGGGATATTGAGGTCGATGGCTGCGCGACGAATCTTGTAGCCATTCGAGAGCTCGGTGGTTGAGAGGTTTTTGGGTATGTTGACTACCAAATCGACATCTTTGTCGTGGAGCAATTGCAGGGCTTGTGGCTGCATGTCGGCTTGCGACGGCCAGTAGGCGCGAATGGCGGGGATGCCGTTGTCGGCGAGGAATTGGTGGGTGCCGCCGGTGGCATAGATTACGAAGCCTTTGTCGTGGAGGTGTTGAGCAGCTTCGAGCATATCGGCTTTTTGTTTTGAGGAGCCGGTTGAGAGCAACACGCCTTTGCGAGGCACGCGATGACCGACAGAGAGCATCGATTTGAGGATGGCTTCGGAGGTGTCGACGCCGAGGCAACCTACTTCGCCGGTAGATGACATATCTACGCCGAGCACGGGGTCGGCGCCTTGTAGGCGTGAGAAGCTAAATTGCGAAGCTTTGATGCCGACATATTCGAGGTCGAATGCGTTTTTGTTGGGTTTTTCGACTTCGAGGCCGAGCATTGCTTTTGTAGCGAGGTCGATAAAGTTGATTTTGAGCACTTTTGAGACGAAGGGGAAGCTACGCGAGGCTCTAAGGTTGCACTCTATGACTTTGATATCGTTGTTTTTGGCAAGATATTGAATATTGAATGGGCCGGTGATATTGAGGGCTGCTGCGATTTGGGCAGAAATCTTCTTGATGCGGCGCACGGTTTCGACATAGAGTTTTTGGGGCGGGAATTGGATTGTAGCGTCGCCCGAGTGGACACCGGCAAATTCGATGTGTTCTGAGATGGCGTATGCTTTGATTTCGCCGTTTTGTGCTACGGCATCCATTTCAATCTCTTTGGCGTTTTGGATAAACTCGGTGACAACGACGGGGTGTTGTTTAGATACGTTGGCAGCCAAGCGCAAGAAGCGGTCGAGCTCGTCGTCGTTTGAGCAAACGTTCATGGCGGCGCCAGAGAGCACGTAGCTCGGACGGACGAGGACGGGGAATCCGACTTCGTCGATAAATGAGTGGATATCGTCGAATGAGGTCAATTCGCGCCAACGAGGTTGGTCGATGGCAAGGCGGTCGAGCATGGCTGAGAATTTGTGGCGGTCTTCGGCGTTGTCGATGCTTTGGGCAGTAGTGCCGAGGATGTTGACATGCTCAGCGTCGAGGCGAGTAGCGAGGTTGTTGGGTATCTGTCCGCCTACGGAGAGGATTGTGCCGTGGGGTTGCTCGAGTTCGATGATGTCCATCACGCGTTCGAATGTCAATTCATCGAAATACAATCGGTCGCACATATCATAGTCGGTTGATACGGTCTCGGGGTTGTAGTTGATCATTACTGAGCGCCAACCCTGTTTTTTGACTGTCATCAAGGCGTTGACCGAGCACCAGTCAAACTCGACAGAGCTACCGATGCGGTAAGCGCCGGAGCCGAGGACGACGATAGAGCGATGGTCGTGGAGATATGTGATATCGTTTTCAGAGCCGTTGTAGGTGAGGTAGAGGTAGTTGGTTTGCGCGGGGTATTCGGCGGCGAGGGTGTCGATTTGTTTTACGACTGGGACGATGCCGAGGCTTTTGCGATATTGGCGCACGGCTTTGTTGGCGTCTTCGGCCGAGCCGTTGAAGTTTTTCAATACGAAGCGTGCGATTTGGAAGTCGCTAAAGCCTTGTTCTTTAGCCAAGCGGAGCAGGTCGGCCGGCAGGGTTTTGATATCGTCGTAGGCTTCGAGCTCGTTTTTGGTGTCGATGAGGTGTTGGAGTTTGTAGAGAAACCATTTGTCGATTTTGGTCAACTCGTGGATTTGGTCGACGGTGTAGCCTTGAAGCATGGCTTTGGCGATGACGAATACACGTTTGTCGGTAGGTTCTTTGAGGCCGTGGTCGATATCGTCGATTTTGATGTCGTGGTTGCCGAGGAAACCGTGCATGCCTTGGCCAATCATGCGGAGGCCTTTTTGGATGGCTTCTTCAAATGTGCGGCCGATAGCCATCACTTCGCCGACGGATTTCATTGAGGAGCCGATTTCCTTGCGTACGCCGTGGAATTTGCCGAGGTCCCAACGAGGTATCTTCACTACGATGTAGTCGAGGGCGGGTTCGAAGAATGCTGATGTATCTTTTGTGACTGAGTTTTTAAGGTCGAACAGGCCGTAGCCCAAGCCGAGTTTTGCAGCGACGAAAGCCAAGGGGTAGCCGGTGGCTTTTGAAGCGAGAGCTGATGAGCGGCTCAGACGGGCGTTGACTTCGATGACGCGATAGTCCATCGATTGGGGGTCGAAGGCATATTGTACGTTACACTCGCCGACGATGCCGAC
>CAZBBL010000178.1:0-2534 GCA_964490275.1 uncultured Barnesiella sp. | reverse complement strand
TTGCCTGTAATCGCTTGCTTGCCTGTAATTTGACAAATCTTTGACATGGCTGTTAATAAATTTATCTTGTTTTATATTTTTTACGTAAAGCGCTTCGTGGCCGCCATCTCAGTCTCATATCACCGCTAATTGCATCTTTTTTAGCAGCTTTACAGGATGAGCCACAAAACAGAGTGCAAAGTAAGCGATTTTTCCGAAACTTACCAAATTATTTTGCCTTATATTGCAAATTTTTATAATTTCGCGTCATCTCACGACCCTCAGTCTATATCTGAGCCTTATCTCATATTATATAAATGGTAAACGGATTTTTTAGAGTTGCTGCTATTGCTCCATCGGTCAACGTAGCCGATGTCGAAGCTAACTGCCGCCATATCATCGACTCTGCTCGACAACTCGCCGAGCAAGGTGCCGAACTTATCGTAACGCCCGAAATGTCGCTTACAGCATATACTTGTGGCGACCTGTTCCACCAATCGACGCTGCTCGACGCCGCCGTCGACGGACTGGCCGCCATCGCACGCGCCACCTCCGACATCGACGCTGTCATTGCCGTAGGCGCTCCCCTGAGAGCCGACTCCACGCTCTATAATTGCGCCGTCGTCATGCAGCGCGGCCACGTATTGGCGGTAATTCCCAAAACCTACATCCCCAACTACAACGAGTTTTACGAAAAACGTTGGTTCTCTTCGGCTCGCGACTGCCAATCAGAGGCAATCGACCTCGGCGTGCTCGGCTCAGCCCCCTTTGGCTCCGACATCATCATCGAAGTAGGTGGCGTCAAACTCGCTTTTGAAATATGCGAAGACCTCTGGACCGCCATTCCGCCATCATCGCGGGCAGCCCTGGCCGGAGCCGAAGTCATCGCCAACCTCTCAGCCTCTGACGATTGTATCGGCAAACGCGACTATCTGCGTCAACTTATCACACAGCAATCGGCCGCAAGCATCTGCGGCTACGTCTACGCCGGAGCCGGATTTGGCGAATCGTCGACCGACTTGGTGTTCGACGGCAAATGTTTCATCGCCGAAAAAGGCGTCATCGTCGACGAGTCTACCCCATGGCAGACTTCAGCCGCCGTCGCCATCAACGACATCGACATCGAAGCCATACGTCGCGACCGTCTCCACAACATCTCGTTTGGCGACTGCGCCGCCGACTATGCTGCCATCTACCGCACCGTCAAAGCCAATGCAGCGCCCGCCCAAAGCCAGCGAAAACTGTTGCGCCACATATCCCCCACTCCGTTTATCCCATCTACCACAGCCGATATCGACCATCGCTGCAACGAGATAGTCAACATCCAAGCCATGGGACTCTGTCGCCGCTTGGCCGCCACCCATTGCACCCACATGGTAGTAGGTATCTCGGGCGGTCTCGACTCAACCCTCGCCCTGCTGGTTGTATGTCGCTCGTTCGACACCCTCGGCCTCGACCGTAAAGGCATCGTCGGCGTCACAATGCCCGGATTTGGCACTACCGGCCGCACCTATGCCAACGCCCTTACTCTAATGAAATCTCTCGGCATCACCATCCGCGAAATACCCATCGCCGACGCTGTGATGCAACATTTCCACGACATTGGCCACGACCCCAAAGTCACCGATGTCACCTACGAAAACTCTCAAGCCCGCGAACGCACACAACTGCTTATGGACATCGCCAACCAAGTTGGCGGCATGGTGCTCGGCACAGGCGACCTTTCCGAACTTGCCCTCGGTTGGGCCACCTACAACGGCGACCACATGTCGATGTATGGCGTCAACGCCGGCGTTCCAAAAACCTTGGTAAAATATCTCGTCAACTACTTTGCTTCGCGCTCCAACGACGACACCACCAAGCAGTGCCTGCTCGACATCATCGACACCCCTATCAGCCCCGAGCTCACCCCCGCCGACGACAATGGCGACATCGCGCAAAAAACCGAAGACCTCGTTGGACCATATACGCTCCACGATTTCTTCCTATATTATTTATTGCGCTACGGATTCTCCCCGGCTCGCGTCTATTACCTGGCCACCGAAGCCTTTGCCGACACCTATTCACGCGAAACCATACTCCATTGGATGAAAATATTCTATCGCCGATTTTTCAATCAGCAATTCAAACGCTCATGCTTGCCCGACGGCCCAAAAGTAGGTAGTGTTTGCCTGTCGCCACGTGGCGATTGGCGCATGCCGTCCGACGCAGCCTCTGCCCTTTGGCTCGCCCAAGTAGAGCAGCTTTAAGAGCTCGTTCCACAAAGATATTATAAGACCCCGTTCCACAAAATTTGTTAACGCCAAGGTCGCAGATGTGCCCCAGATTTAGCCTTGCAGACGAAGGAGTATAGCGAGCTATTCGACTGAGTCAAAAGGCTAAAGATGGGGTGCAGCTGCGAGACAGTAGTAATTTTAAACAGCGGAGATAGCTATCATTCTCGCAACAATTTTTTAATAGGGGTAAATATTTGCTGATAATCAACACACTTGAGAATCACGCCTCTATAAATCTAATCAAGGCGGATAAAGGTTATTCGGGACGATTGGGTGCGT
>CAZBBL010000177.1:0-2664 GCA_964490275.1 uncultured Barnesiella sp. | reverse complement strand
CCCCATCTTGGGGGACGTGGCGAGATGATAATTGACGTTGGTTTGCAAAATTGGCAAAGAGATGTTAACTTTGCACAGTTTCACGCACATTATAAAAATAATGATTAGAAGAGCCAAAATCATACTCGCAGCAGCACTATTAGTTGGCTGCGCTTCATTGGCCTACGCCCAAAGCAAGTCGCTCCCCACCGTCAAAGTCGACGGCAAGGAATACTACTACTATGACGTGCAGCCCAAAGAGACCCTGTTTTCAATCTCCAAAAACCTCGGCATTAGCCGCGAAAGCATCATCGAGGCCAACCCGCAAGTGGCCGACGGCCTCCAAGCCTACACTCGCCTCTACTTCCCCGTCGAGACTTCATCAGCCACTACCAAAACCGCCGCTACCGCCACAGCCAAAACCCACAAGGTGAAACATGGCGACACGCTCTATGGCATCAGCAAAACCTACGGCCTGACCGTCGACCAACTGCTCGCTCTCAACCCCTCGGCTCGCGACGGCATCAAAACCGGCGACGAACTGATAGTGTCGGCCTCGGCTTCGCAATCAAAAGCCACGAAAGCCGCTGTCACCGAAACTAAAACCGCCGTCACCTCGACCAAAGTGCACACCATAGAGCAGGGCGAAACGCTCTATCGCATCGCCACCGACAACGGCGTCAGTGTCGAAAGCTTGCTCGCCGCCAACCCCGGATTGGACGCCAGCAACTATTCGGCCGGCACTCAGATAAACATACCCGGCGCCACAGCTTCAACCTCGGCTGCCACCCCGGCCAAAATCGAAGCCGTAAAACCGGTCACCAACAATTCTACTTCGGCTTCATCTGCTACACCGGCCAAAGCCTCTACACCGACAACCAAAACCACGGTCGAGAGCTTGCCGCGTATAATCCCCGACCCTGAAGTGAAAATCACAGGCGACCTCCACATAGCATTGATGCTCCCGTTGATGCTCAACCAAGAGACTCCATCGAAATCGGCCGAACTCTACACCGACTTCTACAAAGGATTTCTCCTCGCCGCCGACACCCTCAGCCGCCAAGGCAACCCCGTGCGCATCCACGTCTACGACACTGCCAACAGCGTCGATACCATCAAAGCCCTGATGCAGCGCCCCGAGATGCAAAAGATGCACGTCATCGTCGGTCCAGACAACGAGCAGCAACTCGCTGCCGTCATCAACTATGCCGATGCCGACGAAACCTTCATCTTCAATATGTTTGTGCCTAAAGACGAGAGCTATCTCACCTGCTCAAACGTCATCCAAGCCAACATACCCCACGACGAAATGTATGAAAAGGCTGCCAACGCCTTCCTCTCGAAATTTGCCGACCGACAACCGGTATTCTTGTCGCGCGTAGGTGGCAATGCCGAAAAAGATGAGTTCACCTCAATATTGAAAAAACGCCTCAACGACCGCCAGAAGCCCTATCGCGAAATCTCTTATCGCGACGTGCTCTCCGACGAAGAATTGAGCGTATTGGCGGCCGACTCGTCGTTTGTGTTCATCCCCGTTTCGGCTGCTCGCAGCGAATTTGTAAAAATCACTCCCGCGCTGAAACAGCTCGCCAACGACAACCCCTATCGCGTAGCTCTGTTTGGCTACCCCGAATGGTTGACATTCCGCGGCGAATCTGAAGACGACCTCGGCAAACTCAATGCCACCGTCTATAGCCGCTTCTACAACGACGAATCATACTATGCCGTGCGCCGCGTAATGGACAACTTCAACCGCTGGTATGGCAAAGCGATGCGCCCGTCGGTGCCCTCACAAGGTATCCTCGGATTCGACGTCGGTTGCTACCTGATAAAAGCCGTACGCACCAACGGCGGCGACTTCCACTTGAAAAAATTTGATTTCGACGGCCTCCAAACAAGCTTCATACTCGACGACTCAGAAGTAGACGGCTTGGTCAACACCTCTCTGCTGCTGATAAGCTTCAGCCAAGACAGCCCCGTCGTAAGCATCAAAATCTAAACTCTGACAATGCTAAAACGCCTGCTATTATCGACCATTGCGGCCATCGCCTGCGCTGCCCTCGCCCCCGCTCAAACCCACTATCTGCCCCACGTATGGGTAGGTGGTCACACCGGAATGACTATGTCGGAAATGTCGTTCTCACCATCCACTAAACAATCTTACCTATCGGGCGTCACTGCCGGCTTGAGCTTTCGCTACGAAGAGGAGCGCCACGTAGGTCTGTTGGCCGAACTCAACATAGCTCAACATGGATGGAAAGAGAACTTCGAAGAATATCCGTTTGACTACCAACGCCAACTCACCTACATCGAGCTGCCCGTGATGACTCACATATTTTTTGGAGGACGCAATTTCAAAGGCTTCATCAACCTCGGCCCGCAAGTAGGCTACATGTTGAGCAATAAAATCACGGCCAACTTCGACTACAACAACCCTCAATCGGTCGAAGGCTTCCCTACTTCAAACCGCTACACCGACCAAATGGCGCTCGACATCAAAAACCGATTTGACTATGGTATCACTGCCGGATTGGGCTGCGAGATGATTATCAACCGCCGCCACTCGGTTTCAATCGAAGCACGCTACTACTACGGTCTGGGCAGCATCTACGGCTCAAGCAAAAAAGACGCATTCTCAGCCTCGCGCAACAATACAATCCTTATAACACTCGGCTACCAATTTCG
>CAZBBL010000176.1:0-2696 GCA_964490275.1 uncultured Barnesiella sp. | reverse complement strand
AAAATTAGTTGATATAGCGAAACAGATTGCGGAAGCTCTGTGTGGCGCCAAAGCATATAAGCGTGTCGCCACGCATCACCAACGCATTGCTGTCGCGAGTGTCAATCAGCTGGTCGGTGTCGGTTGAGATACCGAGTATGTTGGACTGTGCTATATGTCGGGTAGCGGCAACAAGCTTTATTCCGAAGGCCGATTCGAGCGTGATTTCTGTGTATTTCATCCCGACGAAATATTGAGGCGCTGTGAAACGCAACACGTAGTGATTGCGGTCAACATTGAGGCTGTCGACGTGTGTCCCCAACTCCATTTCGTGAACCAAGTCGACTGCGGCTCGCTGCTCGGGCGTCAGTATGCGGTCTACTTTCAGTCCGGTGAGGATAGATTCGTGCAACTCGTCGATGGCTCGAGCGTAGAGGGCTTTTACACCAATCTTTTTAAGTATGGCCACGGTTTTGACGCTTGCGCCAAAGTTTTCGCCGATGGTTACAATCACCAAATCGACATTCTTCAGCGGGAGCGCATTGAGCGAAGTCTCGTCGGTAGAGTCGAGAATATAAGCGGTGGATATATAATCTTTGATAGCGTCTACTTTTTCGTGAGCGATGTCGGCGCCGATTACTTCGTGTCCCATATTAGTGAGGTCGATAGCGAGGTTTGTGCCGTAGATGCCGAGGCCGATAATAAGATATCTCATGGCGATGTCGTATATATGGAGAATGGTTTATAATTTTAGTTTATAATCACGTTGTCGACCGGATATTTCACCGGTGGGTCGTTGCGCTGTCCGGCAAATCCGGTGAGCAGCGAGATGATGCCGACACGGCCCAAAAACATTGCCGAGCAGAGCAATATCTTAGCGCCGTCGCCCAATTGGTCGGTGATGCCGAGCGATGAGCCGACGGTGAATATGGCTGAAGCCGATTCGTAGAGCAGGCTTTTTACCGGTAGCGTAGGTTCGAGCAATACCAGTGCCATCGAGTAGAGTATATAGGCCAATATCGAAATGGTGACGACGGTCGAGGCGCGTCTGATCGAGTCGGTAGCCAAAGTGCGGTTGAAGACGGTGACACGTCGTTTGCCGGTCACTACAGTCCTTAGCTCCAAGAGCACTACGGCAAAAGTGTTTACCTTGACGCCGCCGGCCGTCGACTGCGAACCTCCGCCAATCCACATCAATGCAATCATCATGATGATAGTGATATTCATGAATCCCGCCGGGTTGAGCGAGGCAAAGCCCGAGCTGCGAGGCACAAATGCGTTAAATATCGATTGCACAATCTTCTCGTAAAGGCTCATGCCCGCGAGCGAATTGTTGTATTCAAATATGAAGAACAGCAAGGCGCTGACAATGAAAATCGTGATAGTGGTAATCATCACTATTTTGGTATTCATATCGTAGAGGTGGGCCGGCTCGTTTTTGGGTCGGTTGGTGATGTAGCGCCAAACGCGTCGTATGTAGCGGAGCAGGGCGGTCTTGAAATTGACCAATATGGGGAAGCCGATACCTCCGGCAAAAATCAGAGCGGAGGCCACGATATAAATCATCTGGTTGGAATGGAGTAGGGCGTGGTTGGCCATGCCGTCGGCGATGTTTGAGAATCCGGCATTGCAAAACGCCGATAGCGAGTGGAAGCCCGAGAAAATAAGTTCGTCTTCAAGGCTCATGCCGAGTGTGCCGTGGACGCAGACAAAGATGCCGATTGCGCCCAAAAGCTCGATTACAAGAGAGAATCCAAGTATATATAGCAGGGTAGGGAGCAGCGAGTTGATTGTCTTTGAATAAATCATGTCTTTGACCATCAACTGGCTGTAGATTGATGTGTTGCCACTGAAAAATAGGGCAAAGAAACTCGTGAAGGTCATCACACCCAGTCCGCCGATTTGTATCAATAGCGAAAGTATGAGTATGCCAAACGGAGTAAATGTCGAAGCTATGTCGATTGGAGTAAGGCCGGTGATGCATACGGCCGACGTCGAAACAAAAAGCGAGTCGGTATAGTTGATGGGGGTCACTGTGCAGCGTGGCATCATCAGTAGAAGTGAGCCGATTGCTATGAAAAACAAGAAGCTGAAGGCCAGAATCAGCGAAGGGTTGACGCGCTTGCCAATCACCTTAATGATGCCGAAGCAGAAGGCGACGATAGAGTAGATGCCGACAATCGAAAATATGAATGCTTTGTTGTAGAGCACGTCGGCAAGCCATGGTATCCAAGGGTTTGAAGGCTCGGGATAGAGCATCGGGGGCAATGTCAGCAGTATCGCTATATCTACAATCCATTTGAGCAGACGGTTGTTGCGGGTGTAAGTGCGGTAATTAAATATGATGTTAAACATCACATTGATGATAAACATCAATTGAGCGCCTCTAATCAGGGCCGACAGATGTTGCACATCGTTTTTGCTATGCTCAAATCCGAGAAAAACTATGAGGCCGACGATGCAGGCAATGGCGGCAATGAATGCGCCAATGTCGACTATGCGAGTAATTGTAGCCAAGAATGGACGCACACGCTTGTGGCCACGGTGAAATCTATATCTCAACCGCGTCAGTGATGAAGGTAGTTTGCTGTGTTGCTTATCCATGGCGACTACGTTGGTCGATTGTTTTATCGATTGCTGCCGGCTATGAGCTTATCGATTTTGTGGACTATGATTTTGTATTTGATATATTCGCGCAGCTCTCTCAAGTTGTCTTT
>CAZBBL010000175.1:0-2788 GCA_964490275.1 uncultured Barnesiella sp. | reverse complement strand
TGTTGATGTGTAGAGGCCTTTGTCGACGAAACTTAAATTGCCGGTTTGAGAGCCGTCGGCGTTGTGGAAGATAATGGTGTAGGAAGAAGCGTTTTCATCGCCGGAGAATGTTGCTACCCAAACTTTTGTGGCGCCGTAGTAGGTAGGGGTAATCGGCTTGGTTTTGGTGTCGTCCCATTTACCGTTAGGTTTAGAAGACCCACTATACACGTAGAAGCAAACTTTGTCCCAATTGCTTGGATTGGTAAAGTAGGCCGTGTAGTCGGTAGCCTTGGCTGCAATGCAACAAAGCATTACCGTCAAGAGCAGTAAGATTTTTTTCATAGGCTAATAAGGTGAATTAATTAGTTTGATTGGTTTGATAGTTTGTTTTTCGTTCAGAAGTAAAATGTGGGAGATTAATTTGAGATTGATTAATGATGAATGAAGGAGAGGCAAAGAATTGTTAGTGTGTGTTGATTGAGTAAAAGCATAAGATTTAAGATGAAAGTAAGGTAAAAGATTTTCGGCTGAGAGGAGGCGCCACGTTTTTATCGGTGGCGCCTCGGACTCAGAGGAATTTATCGTAAGATTTGTTTGGTCACGGATTGGCCGTGGCGTATGATATAGACATTGCCGCTTACCGGGTTGGTGACGCGGATGCCTTGGAGATTGTAGATGAGGGTGGGGGAGTCGGCATTGTCGATTGTGATGTCTTCAACGCCTGATGTAAGATATTCGGGCAGCGGAGCGGCTTTGGTGGTGTCGCGGGCGGGCTCTGAATATGTGCCGTTTGTGTAGTCGCCAAATTGCTGCGAGAGCCAAGCTATTTTGGCTTTGAGGTGGTTTAAAGCGCGGTCGCGGGCCGAGTTCATGTCGGAGTTGTCGCAAACGGCGGTTGCGTCGCTCGAGATTGGCAGCGCAGCGTCTGCCCAGCGTTTGCGGTCTTGTTTGGCGGCTTCGGCAGTTCGCGAGGCTTCGGTGGCGATGTCGTCGTAGAGGCCGTCGAAGCAGTTTGACATGAACCAAAGCCATGTTTCGCGGAGCTTGGCGTTGAACTTGTCGTTGGCTCTCAACGACGGAATCCAGGTGTTGCCGTAGGGGCTGCCGTTGTAGAAATAGTTTGAGGTAGAGCCGTTGAAGGCGTTGCCACAGTCCCAAAGGGGAGAGAAGTGCCATTTCTGACCTTCGCCACGGTTGCGGTAGAGGTATGTAGAACCATGGTAGGCTTCGGCGTCGCTGATGATTTCTTTGCAGATGTAGTAGCGCACGGCGTCGTCGAGGTCGATGTAGCTCCAAGTGGTATCGTCGTTGCTACCGATAGCGTCGTTCATGGCGGTGAACTGGTCGGTGATGAACTGTTTTTGGAGGTCGGAATATTCTTCGGGAGTGTCCCATGTGATACGCAGCTGGTCGACGTAGCCACCGACGCAGGTTTTTTCAGTCATGCGTATCTGGTTGGTTTCGTTGTAGTTGTCGAGCTCGACCAGGTAGCCGCCTGAGGCGAGAGTGGGGTCGCTGACGTTGTCGCCGAGTTCTTCGATGGGCACACGGCCGTCGCCGACGCGAATCGACTCGGTGAGGAAGTAGATGCCGCGATAGTCGCCGTTGATAATCACTTCGATAGGCTGTTGAGCCGGAGTCCAAGGCAGGCCGATGCGTTTGCCGAGGTTGAAGCCGGTGAAGTTGCGCATATATCCGTAGCTGTCGTCGGCGTGGGCCAAGATGGCGTAGTGTTTGCTCTTGTCGGGGGTAAGGCCGAGGAGGTCTTGTTTTTTGCCGAGTTTGAGTTTGAACGGTTTTTTAGCGAATCCGGTGCGGGTATAGTTGCCGCGAGCTTTTATTTCGAGGTCGAGAGGAGCGTCTTCAGAGCCGACAGATTTAGCGCCTAAGTCGGCGAGCCATTGACAGCCGTTGAGGTCGAGCCAATATTTGCCTGAGAAATAGTCTTTGTGGTTGAGATCTTTGTCGATGATTTCGTTGTTGTATTCACCGTCGGAGTCGTACACATTAATATAAAGTATGGGGAGGGTGCCGGAGGGTTTGACGGTGCTTACAGAGGTGTCGAGTTCGGAGGGGTCGACGCCGTCGACGATTATAGAGAGGTAGATGCTGTGGCTGATTTCCCAATCTTTAGAAAATTCAAACGAGATGTCGACGTTGTTGAGCGTTTCGTCGCAGCTGATATTTCCTCCGGCGTGATTGGCATAGAACAGCACGGAAGAGGAGATGTTGCAAGCGTAGCCCCATTCGTAGTTCCAATTGGTGTCGGAGATTTTAAATTGGCCCGATATTGAAGAGAGGTGGAGCGAATATTTTTCGCCGTTGCGACTGAAACGATAGCTTTCGTTTGTAGCCCATTTGGTGGCAGTGCCACGTAGGTAGATGATAGGATAGCCTTCGGAGTCGGTGGCGTCGGCGGCCTTAGCCGGCATGGCTGTTAAGGCTATCAATGCGACGATGAATGAATAAAATAGTTTGCTCATATATAGCTGGTATTATGCAGGTTGTATGCTGATAGATAATGGTAGAAGATATCATTTTGGTCTGCCTCAGACAATGGTATTCCTTTAGGTATAGCATTTCTGAGGGCAAAGGTATTGATTTTTAGCGGTTAACTCTGTTTTATTAATATGTTTTAACTTTCAATTTATGGAGATTTGGTTGACAATGCTGCAAAGGTAGGACAGGGAATGGTGGCCGGGTTGTCAAAATATCACTTTTGGAGTGTTAAATGTTTTTTTGATTTCGGGAGTGACATTTTGTCGCGTTATGGCTTTTTGGGGGACGTAACTTTGCAGCGGTAAAA
>CAZBBL010000174.1:0-2852 GCA_964490275.1 uncultured Barnesiella sp. | reverse complement strand
TCGTAGGGGGCCACGAGCTTGTTGAGGTCGGCTCTTACCTGCTCCATTATCTCGGGCAGCTGAGGCGATGTGATGCCGTTGGCGTCCATCATATCATAGTCGGGATAGACGATGGCAGTCAGTCCGCCCGAGCGTTCTACGATGAGGCTCTCATTGACGTAGGGCATATTGTTGAGCTTCGATTCAATCTCTTCGGGATAGATGTTTTGGCCCGTAGCGGTGAGAATCATAGTCTTGTAGCGACCGCGTATGAATAGCGTGCCGTCGGCGCTGCGGGTGCCCATATCGCCGGTGTGGAGCCATCCCTCTTCGTCGATGATAGCGTCGGTAGCCTCTTGGTTTTTAAAGTAGCCTTTCATCACGTTCTTGCCTCTGACGCAAATCTCGCCCGGTATGTTCTCGGGGTCGGTGCTGTTGATTTTAGAGAACATGATGTCGGGCAGCGTCTGGCCACACGATTCGGGCACAAACTGGCGCCACGGCTTGTAGCTAATCAGCGGTGCACATTCGGTCATGCCATAGCCCACGGTGAACGGAAATTTTATGCGGTGCAAAAAGTCTTCAACCTCTTTGTTGAGCGGCGCTCCGCCGACGATAATCTCCTCAAACTGTCCGCCGAAGGCCTCCACCAGCTTCTTGCGTATCTTTATGCAGATAGCTTTGTCGAGCAGCGGTATGGCCAACGCCCAGCGTATAGCTTGCTTCGTAATCATCGGCACGATTTGCTTCTTGTAGATTTTTTCGAGTATCAGCGGCACTACCACAATCAGGTTGGGCTTCACCTCGCTCAGCGCCTTCAGCAGCAGGCTGGGGGAGGGCGCACGGCCAAGCAATGTCACATGGGTGCCCGTGCCCAACGGCGTCAGCATATCAAATGCGCAGCCATAGGCGTGGGCCAACGGCAACATCGACAGCGCACGCGACCCTTCGTAGTGCAGTCGCGAATTGATGCCGAAAATTACGTTGCCGGCCAGATTGTTGAGCGTCAGCATCACTCCCTTTGAGAAGCCGGTGGTGCCCGACGTATAGTTGATGACGGCGACAGTGTCCTTGGGCAGTATCGCATATTTCACGTCGTCGCGAGTGAAGCCGGTTTTGTAGACGCCCTTAAACTTGCGAGTAAGGTTTTTGAGCATGCGGCCCATCAACCCCTCATTGTCTTCGCGCTCGGCCATCACGCGGCGTGTCTCCAACGACAATACCCCTTTGATGTTGGGCATCTTGTCAAACTCCATGTTCTCAAATATCGATTGAGTCGTGAAGAGCATCACCGCCTCAGAGTGGTTGATGATATGCTGAGCGTCTTGAAAATTAAAGCCCTCGAGCACCGGCACGATTACAGCCCCATACGAGATAGTGGCCATAAACACCGTTACCCACGACGATGTGTTGCGACCCATCAGGGCTATCTTGTCGCCCTGCTTCACGCCGTTGAGTTTGAAGAATAAATGCAGGCGCGCTATGCGTCGCGCAAAGTCGCCATAGGTGATGGTTGAATTGGCAACGCCATAGTCGGTCAATGCCGGCATCGTCCAATAGTCTTTAAAACTTTCGGCGTAAATCGCCATCAAATCGTCTTTCATTCCAAATAGTTGAAGTGTGTGTGATGAATTAGTAGCCGTGGATTACACTGAATCCCGCTTGTTCAAGCCCCTGCTTGATGATAGAGATATGCTCTTCGTTGCGAGTCTCGAGCTCTACGTGCAGAGCGCATGAGTTGATATGGTTGGTGGCTTTTGTGCGTTCGTGTGTCACCGAGATGACGTTGCCCCCCAGACGTGCTATGATTTCGCATACGGCTGAGAGTTGGCCCGGCTTGTCGTCGAGGTCGAGCGTAAGCATACACATACGTCCGCCTACCATCATACCGCGAGTAATCACACGGTTGAGTATCGTCACGTCGATATTGCCACCCGAAACCAAGCATACTACATTCTTGCCCGCTACAGGTAGCTTGTCAAACATCACGGCGGCTACGGCCGTAGCTCCCGCACCCTCGGCGATGAGCTTTTGCTTCTCAATCAGCGCCAAGATGGCTGCCGAAATCTCGTCGTCGGTGACGGTCACTATCTCGTCGACATATTTGCTACACATCTCAAAAGTGTTCACTCCCGGCTCTTTCACGGCGATACCGTCGGCTATGGTCGACACCGAGTCGAGATGGATGCTCTTGCCTTCGGCCAACGAACGCTCCATCGACGGAGCTCCGGCAGCCTGCACGCCATACACCTTAATGTCGGGTCGCAGCGTCTTTACGGCAAAGGCAACGCCCGAAATCAGACCGCCACCGCCTACCGGCACTACTATAGCCTCAGTCTCGGGCATATCTTCGATTATCTCCAACCCGATTGTGCCTTGGCCGGCTATCACCAGTGGGTCGTCAAACGGGTGGACAAACGTGTAGCCATATTGCTCTTTCAGCTCCAAAGCCTTGGCATAAGCGTCGTCGTAGACACCCGGCACCAAGCATACCTCTGCGCCGAAGCCTTTCGTAGCCTCGATTTTAGAAATCGGAGCGCCGGCCGGCAAGCATATCAAAGCCTTGATGCCATTGTTTTTGGCGCCTAAAGCCACGCCCTGGGCATGGTTGCCCGCCGAGCAAGCGATTACGCCGCGTTTCTTCTCCTCCTCAGAGAGTTGCGATATCTTATAATAGGCTCCGCGGAGCTTAAACGAACCCGTGTATTGTAGATTCTCAGGTTTTAGAAATACGTTGCATTTGTCTGACAGGTTGGTCGGACCGATGATGCGCGGATGGCGAGCAACATCCTTAAGCACTTGCTGTGCCTTGTATATTTCGCTGATTTTTAGTTCTTCCATAGCATTTCGCAAATTTAGAACACATTATTAAC
>CAZBBL010000173.1:0-2877 GCA_964490275.1 uncultured Barnesiella sp. | reverse complement strand
GTTCGAGCCAATCAATCGACTCGGCATCGAGGTGGTTGGTAGGCTCATCGAGCAATAAGATGTCGGGCTGTTGGAGCAACAGGCGACAGAGCGCTACGCGACGGCGTTCACCACCCGAGAGCGTGGTCACCGGTTGGTCGTCGGGCGGACATTGCAGAGCGTCCATAGCTCGCTCGAGCTTAGAATCGATATTCCAAGCATCGGCGGCGTCGAGTTTGTCTTGCAACTCAGCTTGACGC
Organism: uncultured Barnesiella sp.; assembly: GCA_964490275.1. Taxonomy (GTDB): domain Bacteria; phylum Bacteroidota; class Bacteroidia; order Bacteroidales; family Muribaculaceae; genus JAGBWK01. Next base: position 2,638 of record CAZBBL010000173.1, on the reverse strand, counting down.
TGAATGAGTTGGTCCATTTTATCGGGGTCGTCGAGCACGTCGGGGTCGCCAAAAGCCTCATTTACTTTGTCAAACTCGGCGAGGAGATCCATGATAGGCTGCACGCCTTCGCGCACAACCTCTATGACTGTTTTTTGAGGGTCGAGCTGAGGCTCCTGCTCGAGATAGCCTACGCTGTAACCGGGCGAGAATACAACTTCGCCTTGATACTGTTTGTCGATGCCGGCAATGATTTTGAGCAAGGATGATTTACCCGAGCCATTCAAACCGATGATGCCAATCTTCGCTCCGTAGAAAAAGGAGAGATAGATGTTTTTCAACACTTGCTTCTGCGGGGGATAGATTTTAGACACGCCCACCATCGAGAAGATTACTTTCTTGTCGTCGGCCATAGTAGTAAAAGATTATTTGCGTTTTTTGGGTGCGTATTTCACTAAATAGTCACAGCGCGTACGTCCCTCGGCGATGTTGTGGAGTTTGGTACGGATAAGCTGTTTGCGAATCGGCGAGATGTGATCGATATACATCAAGCCTTCGAGGTGGTCACACTCGTGTTGTACTATACGAGCTAAGAAACCGCTCATTTCCTCCTCGTGCTCAACAAAATTTTCATCGAGCCAATTCAGACGTATATGTTCTACGCGAGAGACGTTTTCAGATAGCCCGGGCAAACTTAAGCAGCCTTCGCCACGGCTCACCTTCTCACCGTCGAGGATGTCGATTTCGGGATTGATAAGCGTCAGTTTGCGACCTACACATTCGGGGAATGTTTCGCCAACTGGGTCGGCGTCGATAACTACCAAGCGTATGTTGCGACCAATCTGAGGCGCGGCCAAGCCAACGCCGTCTGAGGCATACATAGTTTCAAACATGTCGCTGACGAGCTGTTTGAGATCGGGATAGTCGTTAGGCACATCGTCGGAAATCTTTCGTAGCACGGGATGTCCGTAGAGGTAAACAGGTAATTTCATCTGTCTGAGCGGGTAATATAGTTTTTGCTTTGTAGATAATCGTTGAGAATAATTGTTGCCGAAATCTCGTCGACCACGGCTTTGTCGCGTCGCTGGCTCTTTTTCATACCGCCGTCAATCATCGCTTTATGGGCGAGCACCGAGGTGAAGCGTTCGTCGAAAAACTCGACGGGCACCTCAGGCAGCTCTTTTTTTAAACGATTGATGCCGGGGGTAATATAGCGCATCGATTCTGACAATTCACCTCGCATGGTGGTCGGCAAGCCGACAATGATACGCTCTACTTGTTCGCGAGCCACATAGGCCTTCACATAGTCAATAAGTTGGGCCGTAGCGACAGTAGTAAGACCCGTCGCAACAATCTGCAACGAGTCGGTCACGGCGATGCCGCAACGTTTACGTCCATAGTCGATTGACAACAATCTGCCCATACGCTTGCAAAGTTACAAAAATTCCGACAAAAGCCCAAAGTCGGCTAATAATACCGGAATAATTGCTACCTTTGCCGCCATCAATCACTAATCAACCAACCATTTTAAAAAAAATATATAGAGGGAATGTTAGAAGAGAAGAGAAGAGAAGAGAAGAGAAGAGAAGAGAAGAGAAGGATTAAATGGGTCGACATTTCGCGTGGCATTGCATTCTTAATGGTGATTTACAGCCATCAAGATTTCTGCAATAGCGCTATAATGAAATATTTCTATCCGATATACTTATCAACATTTTTCTTTGTATCGGGCTATCTGACAAAAGATAGACAAACGTTTAAAACCGTCTTTGAGCAACGCACTCGCACGCTGTTGCTGCCCCTGCTGATGTTGGGCACAATAATGATTGCAATGTCGTTGGCATTCAGCTTCAACCAACCGATATCAGCCTCAGAGGCCTTCAAAGGCATGATATTTCAAACCGGCGAGCACACGATACTTTGGTTTGTGGCTGCGCTTTATATCTACAGCCTGTTTTTCTATTGGATTGACCGTTGGTGCTCAAGCAGTAAGGCACTTTTGGCGGTAGCGATATTGCTCTATGTCGCAAACAACATACTCCGCTATCAATTTGACATTGTCAGCTCGCCTTGGCATCTGAGCGGCCTTGGATTTGCATGCTATTTCATGAGCCTCGGCAAGCTGTTTAAACGCTATGAAGCGGCCATCGACAAGCGAGTAAATATCGCAACAATGTTGATAGGTTTGGCGGTTTATATCGTAGCTACGACATTTAGCGACCATCTTATCAGTGTCTACGGCAGCCCGCTATGCATCGACTCGCTGTTGCTGACCACGCTGGGGATATTTGTTTGTGTCTACTTTTCGAAACTCGTTTTCAGAAGCGAACCGCTGACCATGTTTGTTGGAGCCAATTCGTTGTTTTATTTTGCCTTCCACGGCAAGGTATATTCTTTGGTTCAAGCGCTGGCTATAAAGATTTTTGCAGCAGCCGGAGCTTCACAAATGATAGCTTCGGCCGATACCCCGGTTGGCACAGCCGTCGGATTTGGTGTGACAATCGCCACTGCACTGATACTAATCATACCGGCAATATTGGTCAACCGCTATGCCCCATGGCTCTTGGGCAAAGGATTTAAGATTTTGCCACCACACAAAAGTTAAGACCCCGTTCCACAAAATTTGTCAATGCCAAGGCAGCGTATTTTGGAGGAAATT
>CAZBBL010000172.1:0-2895 GCA_964490275.1 uncultured Barnesiella sp. | reverse complement strand
CACGAATCCTTGCTTTGCGAAGCGTCGTGTTTAGATGCTTCTGTGAAGGCGAAAGGAATCGCGTTTGATATAGTCGCGAATGATAGCGTAGAGCATTGTCTGCTCTGCAGTTAATGCACCTTCTATAGATGTTCCTAAAATCATCTCACCTGCCAATGCTGAGGCGATTGCTATTCGTTCCTCTTTTGGAAGAGAGTTGATTGTGTTTAAAACATGAGGTGTGAGGACGATTGACTGGTTCATGGCTTTTAAGTTTTAGTTTGTTTTGTTGTTGATGTTGCAAAGATATGTGTCTACATGGGCAATATTACTGCACATGGCCGTTAAATTATTGTTAATTATACATGCGCTATCGATTTCTTTCGTCTCGCGGTTGTTAACACTGCTAAAAAATAGAGTTATTTTGTGCCGTTTATTTGCCAGATACTTTATTATATACTACTTTTGACATGAATTAGTCTACATCACCTTATGCAATGGAAAACAATATAACTATATTCTTTGAGGACTTATTGGAGCAATGTGGTAGTTATGATATTGCCCTATCTGAGTTTAAAAGACAAATTGGAGAGGAACCCTCATTAAGAGCCGAATATCGCCAATGGTGTGAAGAAAACGGATATTCCGAACGTATCGGCTTTGAAGAGTTTTGTGAACTTCACATGTCCTCTCACAACTCTATAATGGATTCTTTATACGATTATGACGAATGACCTGACATATCGACGTTTCCCCGCTGAATGGGAATATTGCGGAGCCGTACTGCTATCATGGCCTCACGCCGCTTCTGATTGGAGCTATATGCTCGACGAAGTGACGCAGTGCTATCTGCACCTTTGCGAAGCCTTGTCTCAAGAGACTACGCTCGTTATCGTAGCCCCCGACATCGCTATCCCCAAAAAAGCTCTCGCCCATTTAGACAATCGTCGAATATTGTTTTGTCAAATCTCTACCAACGACACCTGGGCTCGCGATTTCGGACCTATTACGGTCTTCGACGGCGATACCCCTCGCCTACTCGATTTCATGTTCAATGGCTGGGGCCTCAAGTTCCCAGCTGCCTACGACAACCTTATTACGCCGAAACTCCATTCCGCCGGACTCCTCCGTGCCCCTCTCGAAAACCATCGCGGATTTATTCTTGAGGGTGGCGCGATTGACTCCGATGGCCAAGGGTCATTGTTGACCACGTCAGAGTGTCTGCTCTCGCCAAATCGCAATGCACAAATGTCGCGCGAGGATATCGAAGCACATCTTTGCCAAACATTGGGCGTCAATCGTGTGCTATGGATCGACCATGGCTTCTTGGCCGGCGACGACACGGATAGCCATGTCGACACCTTGGCTCGTTTCGCCCCCAACGACACTATCCTCTACGTCAAATCAGACGACCCCGCCGATATCCACTATGATGCCCTCAAGGCTATGGAGCACGATATAGCGTCGATGCGCACCCCCGACGGTAGCCCTTACAACCTTATCGCACTACCTATGCCCGACGCTATCTACGACGAAGACGGCAACCGCCTACCGGCTACTTATGCCAACTTCCTTGTTACGCCCACGGCCATCTTCCTCCCGACATACAATCAGAAGCTCAACGACCAAATGGCTGAGCAGATATTGCGCATCGCCTTCCCCGACCACCGTATCTATACGGTCGACTGTCGCGCCTTGATTAAACAACACGGCTCATTGCATTGCGTCACAATGCAGCTGCCTCCTCAAATACTCCCAATATGAACAGCAACATTCTCAAAGTAGGTATTATACAGCAAGCCAACTCGGCCGACATCGCCGATAATCGCCGCCGCCTTTTTGAAAAAATTGAAGCGCTCGCCGTTGACGGCGCTCAACTCGTTGTCAATCAAGAACTACACGATTCGCTTTACTTTTGCCAAACAGAGTCGACCGATTTGTGCGACTTAGCCATATCTCTCGATAGCGAATCAATGGCTGAATATGCAGCTTTGGCGCGTCGCCTCGGCATCGTCTTAGTGACATCTATCTTCGAACGTCGCGCCCCTGGGCTTTACCATAATACGGCTGTCGTCTTCGAACGCGACGGCTCTGTTGCCGGCAAATATCGCAAAATGCATATCCCCGACGACCCCGCCTATTATGAGAAATTCTACTTTACCCCCGGCGACCTCGGCTTTGAACCAATCGACACATCTGTCGGTCGCTTAGGCGTTCTGGTTTGTTGGGACCAATGGTATCCCGAAGCCGCACGTCTTATGGCCTTGAAAGGCGCCGAACTCTTAATCTACCCTACCGCTATCGGATATGAAAGTAGCGACACCGACGACGAGCAACAACGTCAACGCAATGCTTGGATTACCGTTCAGCGAGGTCATGCGGTCGCTAATGGGCTGCCCGTTATCGCTGTCAACCGTGTCGGCCTTGAACCCGACCCATCCGGCCAAACCAATGGCATCACCTTCTGGGGCAATAGCTTTGTTGCAGGTCCACAAGGCGAGTTCCTCTACCAAGCACCTACCGACACCGAAGCTATGGCCATAGTCGACGTCGACCTTAAACGCTCCGAACAAGTTCGCCGTTGGTGGCCTTTCTTACGCGATCGCCGCATCGACGCCTATTCCGGCTTGACCTCCCGATTCCTCGATTAGAAACGATATCCAAATCCTTGCTTAAGAGATTGCTCATCTCGCCGTTTTTTTGGCTGGGTGAGCTTTTTTGATTGTTATATTACGCAAAAAGGATGCACCTTTTCAGGCACATCCTTTTGTGATAATTTGTCGAATAAGCTTGTTTCGAATTATTCAGCTGCTGCAGCTGCTTCTTCAGCGGGAGCTTCTTCGGTAGCTGCTGCAGCTGCTTCTGCTTCTGCTTTTGCAGCAGCGATTTCAGCTTTCTTCTTAGCTACGATTTCAG
>CAZBBL010000171.1:0-2901 GCA_964490275.1 uncultured Barnesiella sp. | reverse complement strand
CCCCGAGATTACAAATCACGTGCTCTGGCCAACTGAGCTAAAGAGGCATCTTCAATTTTCGCTTGCTTTGGGGCTCGGTTGCTTCCCAAATGCGGATGCAAAGTTACGCATATTTTTTAAATCTCCAAAAATTTCCCAAGATATTTTCGCAAAAAATCATCATTTTGCTCGTTTGATGCCTCCACACATTATTTATATTACCGCCACGACCAATATTTTTCCCAACTATTGCCGTTTTTTAAATCGTTTTACTACCTTTGCATCATTGACGGGCCATGAAACCTCCCGCCTCGATCTTTAAATCACCTTTTAAAAAACATCACACAACCATGGCACAAATTCAAGAGCGTCTCGACGCATTAAGACAACAAATGAAGGCTGCCGGCGTCTTCGCCACAATCTTCCCACAAACCGACCCTCACCAAAGTGAATATATCGCCGACCATTGGCAAGTGCGTCGCTACCTGAGCGGCTTCACCGGTTCGGCCGGTTCAATCGTTGTCACCGCCAACGCCGCTCTGCTTTGGGCCGACTCTCGCTATTTCATCCAAGCCGCTCAGCAGCTCCAAGGCACTGAAATAATCCTCATGAAGGATGGTCTTAGCGACACCCCCTCAATCACACAATATCTCTGCCAAAACGTCCCCGCCGGCGCCACCGTAGGCCTCGACGGCATGCTCTTCTCCCACGCAGCTACCAAAGCCATGGCCGCAGAGCTCGCCGAATACTCAATCAACCTTACAACCGACTTCGACCCCATCGACGCCGTTTGGACCGACCGTCCCTCCCTACCCAAGGATAAAATATTTGTTCACGACATCAAATATGCCGGACAATCAGCAGCCGACAAAATTGCCCAAGTAATGGCCAACGCACGCAGCCAACACGCCGACTCCGTGCTCATCGTAGCCCTCGACGAAATCGCTTGGACTCTCAACATACGCTCGACCGACGTCAACTGCAACCCCGTCGCCACAGCCTTCCTCTTCCTCTCCACAAAAGGCTCATACCTGTTTACCGACGCCGACAAACTCGACGCCACCGTCATCGCCCACCTCAAAGAAGCCGGCGTAGAACCAAAAGGCTACACCGAAATCATCCCCTTCCTCGAAAGCCTCAAAGGATATAAAGTGCTCGTCGAAGAAAACCGCCTGGCCCAACGCCTCTGGACAGCCCTGGGCGACAACATCGTCACCGGCTCATCGACCGTAGCACTGCTCAAAGGCTGCAAAAACCAAATCCAACTCAAAGGCGTACGCGACGCCATGGAGCGCGACGGCGTAGCCCTGATCAAAAGCTTCATGGAAATCGAACAACGTCTGGCCGACGGAGTGCGCACGACCGAAATCGACGTAGCCGACATCCTCAAAAAATATCGTAGCCAACAAGACCTCTACTTCGACATCAGCTTCGAAACCATCGCCGGCTACGCTGCCCACGGCGCTATCGTCCACTATTCGGCCACTCCACAAACCGACGTTGAACTCCACCCCGAAGGATTGCTACTCGTCGACTCCGGTGCACAATATCTCGACGGCACCACCGACATTACTCGCACCGTATCGCTCGGCAACCCCACACAACAAGAGAAAGACGACTTCACCCTCGTGCTCAAAGGCCACATCGCCCTCGGCACAGCCATCTACCCCGAAGGCACCCGCGGCGCCCAACTCGACGCCCTCGCACGCATACCGCTATGGCAACACGGATTGAGCTACCTCCACGGCACAGGCCACGGCGTAGGCCACTTCCTCAACGTTCACGAAGGCCCGCAAAGCATTCGCCTCAACGAAAACCCCATCACACTGATACCCGGCATGATTACCTCCAACGAACCCGGCCTCTATCGCGAAGGCATCCACGGCATACGTTGCGAAAACCTCGTGCTCACCACCGAAGCCTTCACCACCGAATTTGGCCACTTCTACAAATTTGAGACACTCACCCTCTTCCCCTTCGACACAACATTGGTTGAAAAATCGCTCCTGAGCGACGACGAACTGAAATGGCTCAACGACTACAACGCCACCGTCTACAACCGCCTCAGCCCCGCCCTCAACGACCAAGAACGTCAATGGCTCCGCAACAAGACATTACCCATCTAACACACAACATATTAAATATGGCTTTAATACTCCCCGTACGCGGGTTCCAACCCAAGATAGGCAACAACTGCTTCCTCGCCCCCAACGCCACCGTCGTTGGCGATGTCGAAATGGGCGACGACTGCTCGATATGGTTTAACACCGTCCTGCGCGGCGACGTCAACTCGATACGCATCGGCAACTGCGTCAACATCCAAGACGGCTCAGTGCTCCACACACTCTACCAAAAATCGACAATCGAAATCGGCGACCACGTCTCAATCGGACACAACGTCACCATACATGGCGCAAAAATCCACGACTATGCCCTCATCGGCATGGGAGCCGTCGTCATGGACGACGCCATCGTAGGCAAAGGCGCCCTGGTAGCAGCCGGCTCGGTAGTATTGTCGCGCACCGTCATCGGCGACAACGAGCTTTGGGGAGGCGCCCCGGCCAAATTCATCAAAATGGTCGAGCCCGAAAAAGCCAAAGAGATGAACCGCAAAATAGCCCACAACTATTTGATGTACTCCAGCTGGTATACCAACCCCGACAACCCCACCGAAATACCTCAATAACCCGCTATTTTATGTACATCAAACAATTGCAGTGCAAAAAAAACGGTTTAAAAGTTTTGTCAAACGAAAAACAATGATTAATTTTGCCCCGCAAAACGCAAAAACGTAATTAACAAAAACTCAAATACAAAAATGATCATCGTACAAGTAAAAGAAGGCGAAAACATCGAAAAAGCTTTAAAAAAATTCAAACGTAAATTTGAAAAAACCGGCATCGTTAAAGAGCTTCGTAGCCG
>CAZBBL010000170.1:0-2914 GCA_964490275.1 uncultured Barnesiella sp. | reverse complement strand
TATTTCCGGTTGAAGTCGGCGGGGATTTCGCCCCAATTGTCGGTGTCCCACTTGATGACGCGGTTGTAGTCGGCGTTGGATTGTATCCATGCGTCGGCCCTTTGCAGCAGCTCGAAGATGTAGCCGTTGCGCACCGTGCGTTTCAGCTTCGACTTGTTGCCGCGGTTGCGCAGCCACGACAGCGCCGTGCGGCTGTCTGAATACACTGCCGTATGGTCGTTGCCCTGCTTCTTCAACAGCGCCAGCGCATGAATCAGCGCCAGATATTCGGCCACATTGTTGGTGCCATCCTCCAACGGCCCGATGTGAAACAGCTCGGCACCGGTCATCACGTCGACACACCGATATTCCATCGGCCCGGGATTTTTTGAGCATGCCCCGTCGACCGCCACCGAGTCGCGCACTATCTCGGGTATCGCCTCATAGTTGACAATCTCGCGATGTGACGCTATGGCGCGTATCATGTCGTAGTGGTCCTCGGGCTTGCCGCGATAAGCCTTGGTCGCCGCTTCCTGCGAACTGAAAGCCTTAAATTTGGCCCCGGGATAACCCTCGGTTTGCTGTTTACACTCCTCCCAGGTGTCGTAGATGCCCGGGCTATGGCCCGCCCACACTACGTAGAACTTGCGTGTCGTTTCCATCTCTGATTAAGATAATTGTAAGAAAAGGTTGATGTCGGTAGGTCGGCAGCCGGCTATGCGAGCCACTTCGCTATTGGTGATTTTCCCCAAAAATGTAAACACGGCATATCGCAGTCCGTCGGTCAGCTTCAGCGCATTGGTCAGCCCCTCGCAAACAACGATGTTGTCCAACATAGTGTTGAACGTGTTGCTCAGAGCCATAGCCGCCGTGCGGGGCACAGCGCTGCCGGCGTTGATATAGCAGCGACGGCTCTGCTCTGTAGCCGCTCCCATAGGCTCGGCCGATGCCAAGTCGACGGTTTGCAGCGACGGAAACAGTCGCCCGGGCGCCTGACTAAGGTCAAACACTACGACCCCCTTTTTGAGCGTCGAAGCCACGTCGGCCCCAAAACTCAGCTCGGTAGGCGTCGTAGTTGCTACGATGATGTCGGCGCTGCGCAGCGCCGATTGCAACACCTTTTCGTGGAGCGCCGAACCGATAATCTGCGGCCCCAAATCGCGTGCCGCGGCCCTCAGCGAGTAGGCGTCGTTGTCGAAGATGCGCACGATGGCCCCCAATCCCGACGCCGACCTGGCCGCAGCGATGGCCGCAATGTTGCTGCCGATAATAGTCACCTCACACGGCACTACCCCGGCCACGCCCCCGAGCAATATGCCCTTGCCCTGGTTGGCGTCGGCAAGCATCGACGACGCCAGCGCTATCGACGCGCGCCCGTCAATCTCGGCCAGAATGTCGGCAAACGGCAGCTGTCCGCGGTCGTCGCGTATCAAATCTACAGCCACACCGACGATGCCACGCAGGCGCATCGCGTCGATCGTCTCAGCCGAAAGCTTGTCGAGATGGAGCAGCGTCAGCAACATAGCCCCGCGGCGCATCTTGGCCACGTCGGCCCGCGACAGCGGCGCCAGATGTATCACGATGTCGGCCCCCAAGCAAGTGGCCCTGTCGGCTATGCGGGCGCCATAGCGGCTATAGGCGTTGTCGCTGTAATGGATTGTCGCCGCCGCCTCGGGCTCTATCATTACGCTATATCCCTTGTCTACGAGTTGCTTTACGCCTTCGGGCGTCAGCGGAAAACGTCGTTCGGATGGCGATGAACACGCCGGCAATCCTATCGAAAAACGCTTGTGAGGGGTTGCCGTCATACATGGCTGAGCCATTGGTGAACCGAAGCTGTCGGGCGTTGTAGTCATATCCTTTGTTTGGTCTTAGATGTTCTTATCGGGTATTATATATTGGTCGACAAATTTCTCGACCGACCGTGCTATAGCCTCACCGTCGTCGAGGTCGTCGGCATTGAAGCTATATCGGGCTTGGAGATAGTAGGGCAGACGCTTCGCCAGCGACTCGCCGATATATTTGCGTAGCTCCTCATCGTCGAGGTGCGCTATCAGCGGACGTTGGCTGCGTGCCGCCGCCAATCGGCTCTGCAGCTTGTCGATCGACGCATCGAGATAGACCGTCACTCCGGCAGCGTTCATCCGCTCCATGTTGTCGAAAAAACATGGCGTGCCGCCGCCACAAGCCACAATCATCCCGCCGCGCCGGGCCAACTCTGCGATAGCCTCGCGCTCGTATTGGCGAAACGTTGCCTCCCCCTTGCAGGCAAAAATCTCCTTCACCGTCATCCCCTTCAGAGCCTCGATATATTCGTCGAGGTCGATAAAGTCGATGCCGGTGGTTGCATTAAGGGCTCGGCCAAGTGTAGTCTTGCCCGAGCCCATATATCCTACGAGAAAAATTGTTTTCAATCGCAATTATTTCTTTTCAGCGTCTTTTTTCAAGATGTCGCGTATCTCAGCGAGCAGTTGCTCCTCTTTGCTCGGTTCGGCAGGTGCAGGTGCCGGAGCTTCTTCCTCTTTCTTTTTAAATTTCTGGATGAAACGGATAGCTACGAAGATACACAGCGCTACGATAAGGAAGTCGACGATGCTTTGGATGAAGAGACCATAGTTGATAGCCACTTCGTCTACGCCTGCGGCTTCGTCAGCTTTTGAGATGACGGTTTTCAGGTTTTTGTAGCCGTCACCACCGGTAATCAGAGATACAACAGGCATTATCATATCGTTTACCAACGATGTCACGATTTTGCCAAACGCGCCGCCGATGATGACACCGACAGCCATGTCAACAACATTGCCTTTCATGGCAAATGCTTTGAAGTCAGAAAGAAACTTTCCCATAATGATTGTTTTAATTTAGTTGACAGAATTTTTTACTGTAGATTCGCAAATGTAATAAAATAAATGCTAATCAGCAAATTAATGTAAAA
>CAZBBL010000169.1:0-2945 GCA_964490275.1 uncultured Barnesiella sp. | reverse complement strand
CCGTTCGCAAAATGAGCGACAACATCGGTGTAGAACGTATCTTCCCCATCGAATCACCGTTTATCGACTCAATCGTAGTCAACAAATTTGGTAAGGTTCGTCGCGCAAAACTCTACTATCTGCGCAGCCTCACCGGCAAAAAAGCCCGTATCAAAGAACGTCGCGTCATCAACAAATAATTGTCGCAAGATCTTTAAACCCTACAACCGACCGCTTCGCAGCATGCACGAAGCGGTCGGCTATTTTTTTACAATCAAGCGTTGGTTATACCGCTGAAAGATTGTATCTTTGTGGTAACCAAAAAACATAATCAGGATTATTATAATACTCCGACTTACGTCATGAAACTTTTTGAAAAACTCACCGCATGTGCTAAAGCCAACCCCCAACGCATCGTGTTGCCCGAGGGCACTGAGCCACGCACACTTACAGCCGCCGACCGTATCATTGCCGACGGTATCGCACACATCATCCTTATCGGCGACCCCGAAGAAATCTTACGCATGGCCAAGGATATGAACCTGCAAAACATCGACCGTGCGACTATCATCAATCCCGCCGACGAAGCGGTTATCGACAAATACGCTCCGCTGCTGTTTGAACTTCGCAAGAAGAAAGGCATGACAATGGAGGAAGCTCGTCTGACCAGCGCCAACCCTCTCTATCTGGGCTGTCTGATGGTAAAATCGGGCGATGCCGACGGCCAAGTAGCCGGAGCTATGAATACCACCGGCAACGTGCTTCGCGCTGCATTCCAAGTAATCAAAACTCAACCCGGCATTGACGTCGTTTCGGGCGCATTCTTGATGTTGCTCCCCGAAGGCCTCAACTATGGCACCGACGGCATTTTGGTTTTTGCCGACTGCGCAGTAGTGCCCGACCCCAATGCTCACGAGCTGGCTCAAATAGCCGTATCGGCAGCTCAAACAGCGCGTAATATCGCCGGCATCGAGCCTCGCGTAGCCATTCTGAGCTTCTCTACCAAGGGCAGCGCTAAGCATGAGCGTGTCGACAAAGTGATTTTGGCACAAAAGATTGCCCACGAAATGTCTCCCGACTTGATTTTGGACGGTGAGCTCCAAGCCGATGCCGCCATCGTGCCCAGCGTCAGCAACAAGAAAGCGCCGACATCGCCTCTGAGCGGCCGCGCCAACGTGTTGGTATTCCCCTCGTTGGAAGTTGGCAATATAGCTTATAAGCTCGTGCAACGACTCGGCAACGTAGAGGCTGTAGGCCCGCTGTTGCAAGGTTTGGCCGCTCCGGTCAACGACCTGTCGCGCGGTTGCTACCCCGAAGATATCTACAAGACTATCATCATGACCAGCAACCAAGCCATCGGTCTGAAACAAGCTAACAAATAATAAACTTATATTCATCACCCCCATCAAAATACAATGAAAATACTCGTCCTCAACTGCGGCAGTAGCTCGGTGAAATACAAGCTCATCGACACCACAGGCGACGCTACGCTGGCCGAAGGCGGCGTAGAGCGCATCGGCCTCGACGACGGCTTCTTGAAATTTAAACGTGCCGACGGCTCAAAACAAATTGTCGACCTTGGCAATACCGACCACCGTGGCGCCGTAACAGCCATTCTCCACAACCTTACCGACCCCACCGAAGGTTGCATCAAAAGCTTCGACGAAATCGACGCTGTTGGCCATCGCGTAGTGCATGGCGCCGAAAAATTCAACAAGAGCGTCTTAATCGACGACGAAGTGATGCAGCAAGTAAAAGACTGCTACGACTTGGCTCCGCTCCACAACCCCGCCAACGTCACCGGCATCGAAGCCGTGTCGTCGATACTCCCCAACGTGAAGCAAGTAGCTGTGTTCGACACTGCTTTCCATCAGACAATGCCCCAGAGCTCATATATGTACGCTCTGCCCTACAAATACTACACCGAAGACGGCGTGCGTCGCTATGGCTTCCACGGCACCAGCCACCGCTATGTGTCGGGCCGCGTTTGCGAAATACTCGGCGTAAACCCCGCCGACGTGAAAATCATCACCTGCCACATTGGCAACGGTGGCTCTATCACTGCCGTCGACCATGGTCGCAGCGTCGACACCTCTATGGGTATGACTCCTACCGAAGGCCTCATGATGGGCACACGTGTAGGCGACGTCGACCCCGGTGTATTGACCTATTTGATGAAACGCCACAACATGAGCGTCGACGACCTGCAACGCCTCATCAACAAAGAGAGCGGTATGGCCGGCGTCAGCGAGATTTCATCAGATATGCGCGAAATCGAATCGGCTGTCGAAAACGGCAATCCCCGCGCCACAATGGCTTTGGAGATGTATGAAAAACGCATCCTCAAATATATCGGCGCCTATGCTGCCGAGATGGGTGGCGTCGACATCATCGTCTTTACCGGCGGCGTTGGCGAAAACCAAACCGGCTTGCGCGAAGACGTTTGCCGTCCGCTGAAATTTATGGGCGTAGAAATCGACAACGAACTCAATGCTCACACTCGCGGCAAAGAGGTTATCCTCTCAACGGCTGCCTCGAAGGTGAAGGTCGTTGTCGTGCCTACCGACGAAGAGTTGATGATTGCTCGCGACACCGAGGCTATCATCAACAACCGCCAACCGCAATAAATACAACCAACTAACTCATAAACCTTTCGCCGACTTGTCGATAGATAAGTCGGCGAATCTTACAACCATTAGTTATGACCAAATTTAAAGCCGCCATTGTTGGCTATGGCAACACCGGCTCATTGAGCACGAGCTCAACGTTCGCGTGGTGAACCGGGACTCGGAGCTGAAGGTCTCCGGGGAGGCGGAGGAAGTCCTCTATGCCGTGAAGGCCATTGAGGGGCTGCTGGCCCTGTCGGCCAAGGGAGAACCCATCACCGAGCAAAACGTCCGCTATGCCATTCAGATCGTGAAGAGCGGCGAGGAGGCGCGGTTGGCAGAACTGGCCCGGGACGTGAT
>CAZBBL010000168.1:0-3014 GCA_964490275.1 uncultured Barnesiella sp. | reverse complement strand
GCTTGCCTTGTTCACCGAAAGCACCGGGGGCAGCCTCGATGTTTTGTTCGGCGAGTGTGGCGGTTACGTCGGACGGAAGCGAGTGATATTGAGGCATCACGTCGGGACGGAGCGAGATACGCATTGAGTAGTCGGCGCCGAAGCTGAGCACGTCGCCGACTCCGGATACACGTTGCAATTCAGGAATGATGTTAATCTTGGCGTAGTTATCGAGGAACTTGCCGTCGTATTTGTCGGCGGTGTCATAGAGAGCCACACCGAGAAGCATTGACGTCTGACGTTTTTGTGTTAAGACGCCGACTTGGGTAACCTCGGAGGGGAGCAGGTTTTGAGCCTTTGCTACACGGTTTTGTACGTCGACAGCGGCCATGTCGGCGCTGAAGCCTTGGCGGAAGTAGACGTTGATGGTGGCGCTACCGGTGTTGGTTGCGGTAGACTCCATGTAGGTCATACCTTCGGCACCGTTGATCGACTCTTCCAAGGGGGCAATCACAGAGTTGAGCACAGCCTGGGCGTTGGCGCCGGTATAGGTTGTGGTAACGGTGATTGTAGGGGGAGCAATGTCGGGGTATTGTGTTACGGGGAGCGACATCAAGCCGATCAAACCGAGCAACACAATGAATATTGAAATCACCGTCGAGAGCACGGGACGGTTGATAAATCTATCAAGTTTCATTTCTTAATTGTGGGTTATTGCTTAAGTATAAGTTAAGAATGACGCGAGCCTAATGGCCGGCGCAATAGTTTGAACGGGTTGTAGGGGGTTATTTGCCTTGAGCTTGAGCGGCTTGGGCAGCGGCGGCAGCAGCGTCGACGGGGGTGATAACCATGTCGGGCTGGAGTTTTGTGCCGACGCCTTCAACGGGGATTACGTCGCCTTTTTTGAGGCCAGAGGTGACAACGAAGTTAACGCCGTCGCTGATGGGAGATACGGTGATGGCGGTAGAGACGAGTTTGTTGCTGTCGCCAACGACGTAGACAAAGCGGCGGTCTTGCAATTCGAATGTGGCCTTTTGGGGGATGAGCAATACGCTATCGCCTTTTTGAGGGATGAGGATTTTGCCGGTAGAACCGCTGCGGAGCATGCCGTTGACGTTTTTGAACAGGGCGCGAACGCTTGCGGCGCCTGTGCCTGTGCCGATAACGCCTGAGATTGTAGAAACTTTACCGGTTTCGGGGAATGTAGAGCCGTCGGCGAGTACCAAGTTGACGGCGGGCATAGCTGCGATTTGTGCGTTGAGCGATTTTTGGCCGTTGTCGGTCATCTCGAGGATGTCTTTTTCGGTAAGAGAGAAGTAGGCGTAAACTTCAGAGTTGTCGCTGACGGTAGTCAAAGGCTGTGTCATTGAGGGAGAGGCGAGGGTGCCTTCGCGGAATGGGATAGAGCCTACGACGCCGTTGGAGGGGGCGGTGACTACGGTGTAGGCGAGGTTTTTCTGAGCAGTAGTCAGGGCAGCTTGGGCGGTTGCGAGCTGAGCTTTAGCTTGAGCCAAGTCGTTTTTGGCGAGTTGGTTTTCGTATTCAGAGATAATGTTTTTGTCGAAGAGAGATTGTTTTTGGTCGGCGGTCATTTGGGCCGAGCGGACAGCTGTTTGAGCTGAGTTGACGGCAGCTTTGGCTTGGTCGACAGCTGCTTGAAATTGTACCTGGTCGAGCACGAAAAGAGTTTGGCCTTTTCTGACTTCTTGGCCTTCGTCAACGAGGACTTGGGTGATGAAGCCTGAAACTTGAGGGCGGATTTCGATGTCGGTTTTACCTTTGATGGTGGCGGGGTAGCTTTGCGAGAGGTCTACGGTGCCATAGTCAACGGTGATTGTAGCCACCGGCATAGCTCCTTGGGCGGCAGCTTGATCTTCTGTTTTTGAGCAAGAAGAGAGGGTTACCAATGCTGCGGAGGCGAGGGCCAAGGAAGCCTTACTAATCATTCTTTTTTTCATCTTTTTCTTACAAAATTTTGCGTAATATATTCACTGTATGTTTTTTCAACGTGCAAAGGTAGAGAATAAACACCATCTAAAATATGATAATTGTCATAAACAGATGGAGCTTAACAACATTTAACTATGTTGATATATGCGGCTGTTGGTCGATATGTAGGTTGTAATATTGGGGTGTATGTGCCTGTATAAGAGCTTGTTGGTGTATGTATATCGTGTGGGTTGGCCAAGTGGTCAGCGGAGTACGGGCCAGTTGACTGTGCGGAAGAGTCGGGTATAGTAGGCTTCGCGGCCGCCGCAATATTGGTTGCAGAGCTGATGGAAGCGTTGTGAATGGTTCATCTCGGAGAGGTGGGCCAGTTCGTGATAGACTACATAGTTGCGCAATTCGATGGGGAGGAATACGCAATAGCACGAGAGGCTGATGATGCCTTTGGTGTTGCAACGGCCGAGGATGTGAGAGCCTGAGGAGATGGCCCATCCGGCGGGGTGGCAGCCGAGAGATTGGGCGAGCTGTTTGGCTGGCTCGATGATGAGGTGTTGGCTGACGCGTTTGGCTATGGCAATCATCACTTTCGATATGGTGGCGATGGTTGAGGTGTCGTCGAAGTTGAGGTTGGAGCCGACGCTGATGGTGGCTGTCTCGAGCGTGGGACTGATGGAGGCGATGACGCTGTCGGGCTTGAGGTTTTGGACGGTGATGTCGATTTTGAGGCCGGGGAAGTTGAACGATTGGCCGTCATAGAAGCTTACGACGTGTTTGGCTTGTAGCAGTCGAGGGGCGAGGCGGTCGAGGGCGCCGAGGATTTCGGCTTTGGAGGCTCCGCAGGGTATGGTCACTTGCACGACGTTGGCGCGCCAACGTGCAATCATTTTTTTTGCGCGGGGGTTGACGATGATGGTCACGTCGCCCAAGGTGGCGTGGTGAGTGACGAAAGAGCGTTTGGATAGAGTCATCGGCCGAGGTTAGCTTTTGAGGGCTGATGTGCCCCAAAGGAGTTTCTGACGTAGGGTGTCGTAGAAGTTGAAGTCGGGTTTTTGGACGGCTTTGACGACAAATTCGGCGCGAGAGATGTA
>CAZBBL010000167.1:0-3037 GCA_964490275.1 uncultured Barnesiella sp. | reverse complement strand
TGGGCCGTGGGCTTGGAGCGCTGATGGGCGCTACGACAAAGAGTATGAACGGGCTGCTGATGTTGTCGGCAACAGAGACTAAACAGGTTGAGCCTTCGCCATGCGTCAGATGCGGGCGCTGTGTAGACAGTTGTCCGATGGGGCTGCAGCCCTATTTGTTGGCGCGTTTGGTTGAGACCAACGCTATAGAGCAAGCTGTCGATGAGGGGTTGCTCAACTGCATGGAATGTGGTTGTTGTGCCTATTCGTGCATAGCATCGCGACGCTTGGTCGATGCGATAAAGGTAGGGAAAATGATATCACGCGAAAACGCTCAAAAGAGAAATTCAGCTAATGGAAAATAAGATAACAGTAACAGGAACGCCCCACGTCGGGACGCGTCGCACGGTAAGCCGCACGATGGTAGAAGTGATTTGCGCGTTGATACCGGCGTTGGCGTGTGCGATTTATTTTTTCGGGATAAGGACGGCTGCGGTAGTGGCAGTCACGATCATAGGGGCCGTGGTCACTGAATATTTGGTGACGCGCTATATGCTGCATCGGCCAACGACTATCAAAGACTGCTCAGCGATACTGACCGGGCTGCTGCTTGGCATGTCGCTGCCATCAGGTATCCCCTACCCGATTGCTTTTATAGGCGGAGTTGTCGCTATAGGCATTGGGAAGATGGCGTTTGGCGGACTGGGTCAAAACATTTTTAATCCGGCGATGGTAGGCCGTGTATTTCTGTTGATATCGTTTCCGGCGCAGATGACGACATGGCCGTTGCCCTTGCATGTCGACGGGGCTACCGGAGCGACCGTGTTGACTGCAATCGAGGAGAGCGGATTTGATGCTTCGGGCATTGATTTGCTTGAGATGGCTACGGGCAATATGGGTGGCTCGCTTGGCGAGGTAGGAGGATTTGCGCTGCTATTGGGCGGCATCTACCTATCGATACGTCGCATCATACGTCCGATAATACCGTTGACGATATTTGCCACCGTAGCTTTGCTGTCGTTGGCGATTGGTCACCATCCATTGGTAGAATTGCTCTCGGGCGGTATGATTTTGGGAGCCATATTTATGGCAACCGACTATGTGACATCGCCTATGACCAACAAGGGTTTGGTGGTTTACGCGATTGGTATCGGTGTGATAACGTTTGTGATACGCCATTGGGGCTCATATCCCGAGGGCATTTCGTTTGCGATACTGATAATGAACGGTGTAACGCCACTGATAAACCGTGGATTTAAGCCGAGGATATTCGGAGAAAGGAGCAAGAAATGAAGAAGCTAAAGTCGTCGCTACTAAATATGGTGGTGGTGTTAGGCGCCACTACGATTTTGGCGGGATTGCTCTTGGGGTTGGTCAACGCCGTGACAACCGAGCCACGGCTAAAGGCAGCGGCGGAGAAGCAGCAGCAAGCGCTAACGACGCTGCTTGGCAAGTTTGACAATAATCCCGCCGAGGATGCGACAAGTGTCGAAGTCGACAATCAGACGGTAACGATCTATCCGGCTACGGTCGGAGGAAAGCTCACGGCAGCGGCTGTTGAGAGCACATCTCCCAACGGGTTTAGCGGTGAGATAAAGATAATGACAGCGTTTGCGGCCAACGGCGACATCACAGGCTATCGTGTGATGGAACAGGGCGAGACTCCCGGACTTGGGGCGAAGATGGTCGATTGGTTTGAAGGGGAAGGCCAACGCTCAATAATAGGGCGCAATCCTTCGCAAGCCCGACTGATAGTGAGCAAGGACGGAGGCGACATCGACGGCATCACGGCAGCGACTATATCGTCGCGAGCATTTTTGGAGGCTGTCAACACGGCTTCGAAAGCGTTTAAAATCTATGTCGAACAAACATCACAGGAGGAGCGACAATGAATTTTCTGAAGACAATCTATCGCGGAGCTATCGTTGAAAATCCGACGTTCGTGCTGCTGTTGGGCATGTGTCCGACGTTAGGCACAACCTCAAGCGCCATGACCGGCATGAGCATGGGATTGGCGACAGCGGGAGTGTTGATATGCTCCAACGCGGCTATTTCGGCCATAAAGAATATAGTTCCCGACAAGGTGAGAATACCGGTCTACATTGTAGTTATCGCGACGTTTGTGACGTTGCTACAGATGTTGATACAAGCTTTTGCCCCGGCGCTCAACGACAGTTTGGGTATTTTCATACCGCTGATTGTTGTAAACTGCATATTGCTTGGCCGCGCCGAAGCGTTTGCATCGCGCAACACAATAACGTCGTCGGTGGCCGACGGCATCGGCATCGGGATAGGCTTTACCGTGGCGCTGACGCTGCTCGGTGCATTGCGCGAATTGCTTGGCACGGGGCGCATCATGTCGATGGAGGTATTTCCCGAGAGCTGGGGTGCATTAGTTTTTGTCTTGGCCCCGGGAGCGTTCATCACTTTGGGATTAATGATAGCGATATTTCGTAACGTACAAAACCGCAAGAAGAGATGATAGAGATATTTGGCATAATAATTACAGCGATATTTGTCAATAATATCGTCTTCGCCCAGTTTTTAGGAATCTGCCCGTTTTTGGGAGTGTCAACACGACTGAAAGATGCTTTAGGCATGGGCATGGCCGTGACAGCAGTAATGGTGATAGCTACGCTGGTAACGTCGGTGCTGCAAATCACGATACTTGTGCCCTATGATTTGGGGTATCTGCAAACGGTATTGTTTATATTGGTTATAGCGTCGATTGTGCAGATGCTCGAGATAGTGATGAAGAAGGTAGCGCAAAGTTTGTATGTAGCTTTGGGCGTGTTCCTACCGCTGATAACGACCAACTGTGCGGTGCTCGGCGTAGCCATAATGGTGACGCAAAAAGATATGGACTTGACTCATAGCGTCATCTATGCTTTTGCGACAGCTTTGGGATTTACTATGGCC
Source organism: uncultured Barnesiella sp. (assembly GCA_964490275.1). GTDB lineage: Bacteria > Bacteroidota > Bacteroidia > Bacteroidales > Muribaculaceae > JAGBWK01. Next base: position 139 of record CAZBBL010000167.1, on the reverse strand, counting down.
TTGGCGATATTCGCGGGGATACGCGAGCAGCTAAATTTGTCGCAAGTGCCGCAGTCGATGAAGGGCGTGCCTATTGCGCTGATTACGGCCGGCATTTTGGCTATGGCGTTTATGGGTTTTTCGGGCATCGGCTGATGCT
>CAZBBL010000166.1:0-3089 GCA_964490275.1 uncultured Barnesiella sp. | reverse complement strand
AAAAAAGCCGGTGAAGCATCCCTCGCCGAAAACGCCAAACGCCCCAAAGTAAAAACCACCGTCACCGGCCTCCAATACGAAATCCTCCCCGACGGCAACGGCGCTCAACCCACCGCCAACGACCAAGTTGAAGTGCACTACACCGGTAAGCTCATCGACGGCACCGTCTTCGACAGCTCTGTCGAACGTGGCGTCCCCGCCACATTCGGCGTCACACAAGTCATCCCCGGATGGGTCGAAGCTCTCCAACTCATGAAAGCCGGCTCCAAATGGCGCCTCTACATCCCCTCCAACTTAGCCTACGGCCCCAACGGCGCCGGCGGCGTCATCGGCCCCAACGCCACCCTCATCTTCGACGTTGAGCTCCTCAAAGTTGTCGGCAAATAAACCCGATTTTAAACATCAAAAAAACCATACAATTCTATCAACAACGATGAAAAAGAAACTCCTCATTTTCTGCTCAGCAGCCCTCTTGCTCGCCTCTTGCGGCAACAAAGCCTCTAACGACGCTACTGCTACCGCAGAAGACAAAGCTTTTGGCGACTCCCTCTCTACAGCCCTCGGTACTTACGCCGGCCAAAACGAAAACATGAACCTCAAACGCGTATTCGAATCCGCCCCCGAATATATCAAAAACGAATTCGACAAAAAAGAATACATGCGCGCCCTTGAGCTCGTCCTCACTACCGACACCACCAACATCGGTTTCCTCAACGGCCTCTACACCGGCATGAACCTCTACAACAGCATCATCGGCCCACAACGCGAAGCTGGCATCCCCGTCGACCCCAAATTGGTCATCAAAGCCTTCAAAGAAGCATTCATGGCCGACTCTATCGCCGACCCCACTCAAGCCGCCGGTCAATATCGCGCCCTCGAACAACGTCTGCGCCAAATCTCAATGGACAAAATGAACGCCGCCAAAGCCGAATCGCCCGAAGCTAAAGAAAACCTCAAAAAAGGCGAAAAATTTGCCAAAGACAAACTCACCGAAGGATTCTCTAAATCATCTACCGGCCTCGTCTACAAAATCAACAACCCCGGCACCGGCGACAAAGTCACCGACACCAGCAAAATCAAACTCAAATACGTAGGCAAACACATCGACGGCACCGTCTTCGACCAATCTGCCCCCGAAGGCTACGACTCAGCCGTCAACTCTTTCATCCCCGGATTCACCGAAGGCCTCAAAATGTTGGCTAAAGGCGGCTCCGCTACAATCGTTATCCCCACCAACTTAGCCTACGGCATCAACGGCGCCGGACAGCTCATCGGCCCCAACGAAACATTGGTATTCGACATCGAAATCCTCGACGTCCTCCCCAACGAATAATCCCACACACATCCAATACCCAAAAAAATATACGACTTGCCCCCAAGTCGTATATTTTTTATACCCACCACACTCACCCTCGTTGTAGGAGCGAAATTCATTTCGCCCGCCGCCCTCAAACGCCTCATCCTCAAACACCAACACCCGGATGGGATTGCGCTATGTTTGTAGGGGCGAAATTCATTTCGCCCGCCACCATCAACCGCCTATAAACCAACCAAATATCGTCGCGAGAGCGACGAACTTGTAGTTAACCGAGCAGAAACTGAGCGATAGCGAAGGTCTGCCCGGTCGAGCGCAGCGAGAGCCGCTCCTCGGTAGCAACAACAAAATCATTCGAGAGCCAACAAGCAGTCGCTTGTGTCCAACCACCCTCAAAACCATCCCCCAATTTTTTCTCATTTCGGTTAAAATTTGTGCAATAGCTTGAAATTATCCGCTTATATCAGTAACTTTGCACCAAATTTTCATTCATTTGACAATATGAATCCCGAAGAATTAAGCGAACAAGAGTTGGTGCGCCGCGAGTCGCTCGCACAAATGCGTAGCCTCGGCATCGACCCATACCCTGCAGCCGAATATACAGTCACCGGCCACGCCGATGAAATAGTTGCCAACTTCTCCGACGACCAAGAACGTCGCAACGTCACCATTGCCGGTCGCGTCATGAGCCGCCGCATCATGGGCAAAGCATCCTTCATGGAGCTCCAAGACGCCACCGGACGTATCCAAGTCTACGTCAACCGCGACGAAATTTGCCCCAACGAAGACAAAACAACCTACAACGTCGTCTTTAAAAAACTCCTCGACATCGGCGACTTCGTCGGCATCAAAGGTTACGTTTTCCGCACCCAAACAGGCCAAATCTCAATCCACGCCCAAGAGCTCACCGTATTGAGCAAATCTCTACGCCCGCTTCCTATCGTCAAAATGAAAGACGGCGTCGTCTACGACGCCTTCGACGACCCCGAAATGCGCTATCGCCGCCGCTACGTCGACCTCGTCGTCAACGACGGCGTCAAAGACATCTTCATCAAACGCACTAAAGTATTCAACTCCATGCGCCAATTCTTCAACGACCACGGCTACATGGAAGTCGAAACCCCCATACTCCAATCAATCCCCGGCGGCGCTGCAGCTCGCCCCTTCATCACCCACCACAACGCCCTCGACATACCACTTTACCTCCGTATCGCCGACGAACTCTACCTCAAACGCCTCATCGTTGGCGGTTTTGAAGGCGTCTACGAGTTCTCTAAAAACTTCCGCAACGAAGGTATGGACCGCACCCACAACCCCGAATTCACCTGTATGGAAATCTACGTTTCATACAAAGACTATAACTGGATGATGGACTTCACCGAACGCATGCTCGAGAAAATCTGCCTCGACGTCAACGGCACCACCGAAGTCACCATGGGCGACAACGTCATCTCTTTCAAAGCCCCCTTCAAACGTGTCACAATGATCGACGCCATCAAAGACCACACCGGCATCGACATCTCCGGCATGGACGAAGACGCCCTGCGCGACGTCTGCCGTCAACTCAACATCGAAATCGACCCCTCCATGGGCAAAGGCAAACTCATCGACGAAATATTCGGCGAAAAATGCGAAGGAAACTATATCCAACCCACATTTATCATCGACTACCCCATCGAAATGTCGCCCCTGACAAAACGCCACCGCAACAACCCCGACCTCACCGAACGCTTCGAACTCATGGTCAACGGCAAAGAACTCGCCAACGCCTACT
>CAZBBL010000165.1:0-3215 GCA_964490275.1 uncultured Barnesiella sp. | reverse complement strand
ACCAAGCTGATATGCTAAGAAAAGAGCTTAAAGGTACTAAATGGGAAGATATCATATCTCCGGTGTGCCGGTGATACCATACTGTGTTAAATCAATTTTGCTCATTTCTTTTGATTTAATTATTGTAAGTAGATAGTTAATATACTAATGTAAAATCACTGCAAAGATAGCACGATTTTTTGGATTTTCGACGAAAATTAAAGAAATTTTTCCGTATTAATGATTTTTAGCATAGCGACCTACTGCAAACTCGCGCCCGGTAATTGCAACAAGCTGGTTGCAAGATTGTTATTTTTATTTGCCAATGTCGCGGTTTTTGACTAATTTTGTGGCTTACTACCGCTCGGTGCACGCGATTTTGCGCTGATTTGGTAACCATCTAAGACACATCAATATCTATCTAACTTAGAAACTAATGATTAAGAAAAGCTTTTTGGTTGTAACGCTGGCTCTGGCCGGCTTGTCGATGAGCGCTGAAGCTCCAAGCGGCTACTATGATTCTTGCGAAGGAAAAAATAGCGCCGACTTGCTCACAGCTCTCTACAATGTCGTCAACTCCCACACTGTCGTAAGCTACGACAACCTCTATACCGTCTACAAGACCTCCGACGTCGACGCCGACGGCAAAATTTGGGACATCTATTCGACTAAACGCTGGTCGACTTCAGAGAAATGTGGTAGCTACAAGGTGATTGGCGACTGCTTCAATCGCGAACACTCATTCCCAAAAAGCTGGTTTAACGACGCCAAACCTATGTATTCCGACGCTTTCCATATCTATCCTACCGATGGTAAAGTGAACGGTCAACGCAGCAACTACCCCTACGGCGAATGCTCCGGCGGCTCGTCGGTAGCTTCATCAGGCGGCATCGACGCCCTCGGCAAGCTCGGCACTTCAACCTTCTCGGGATATACCGGCAAGGTGTTTGAACCCGACGACGAATACAAAGGCGACCTTGCCCGCACATACTTCTACATGGCGGCTGCCTACAACGGCAGCATCGCCTCTTGGTCGAGCGATATGCTCGCCAAAAACTCTTATCCCGCCTTCTCTTCGTGGGCCATCGACCTGCTGCTGAAATGGCATCGCCAAGACCCCGTCAGCGAGAAAGAAATCAACCGCAACGAGGCTATCTATAGCTATCAAAAAAACCGTAACCCATTTATCGACCACCCCGAGTTGGCCGAATACATCTGGGGTAACAAAACCTCCTCACAATGGTATGCCAACGGTGTCGCCGACCCCGATTTGGCTCAACCCGTCGACGGCTCTACTGTCGACTTCGGCACGACAGCTACCAACTATTCTATCTCGCGCTCGGTCGCTGTGCGCGGCACGGCCTTGACCGAACCTGTAAAAATCTCGGTCAACAACTCTGCATTCACCCTCTCTACTACATCTATCCCGGCCGCCACGGCTAATGGCGAATCGGCCGCTGTATCGGTGACCTTCCGCGGCGCTTCGGCCGGCACATACACTGCCGTACTTACCCTCACCTGCGGCGACCTCACCTCGCGCGTCAACCTTACCGCTACCGCCATTGACGGCATCCCCGCTTTGGCTGCCACTCAAATCGACGAATCGTCGTTTATGGCCAACTGGATGGACCTCGACGACGAAAACTACTACTCGCTCAACGTCATGCAAGACGGCCGCTCGCTCTCAGGTTTCCCCGTCAGCGTGCTCGCTGCCGAAGGCGAATATCGTGTCAGCGGCCTCCAACCCTCCACTACATATACCTACCAACTTTCGTCGTCGACTCTTACGTCAAATATCGTTTCGGTCACTACCTCGGCCTTGATTCCGTCGATTGAGGTGTCAACATCGAGCGATTTGTCGTTCCGCGTCGACCCGCAAACAGCCTCTGAAGCTGCCGAAATTTGGCTCGATGTCGAAAACATCGATTCTCAGATGGTTGTCGAAGTTGATTCACCCTTCGAAGTGTCAACCGACCTCACCAATTGGGCTCAATCAATCACTCTCTCTGCCGACGAAGACCGCTTCTACCTGCGTGTTGGAGCCACCAAGACAGGCGAATATTCAACCTTTGTAGTAATCACCGCCGGCGACTATGTCAACGACAACACCTATGCCGAAGCCGTTGTGGCCGACACATCAACCCCATGGTTTGTCGAAACCTTCGAATTTGGAGATACGAAACCCAGCGAAGGCTATCTCACCAATACCGAAATTACCGGCTCGGCTGCAAAATGGATTGTCAACAACGTCGGCTTCTATAAAAGCGACTATGCTCACGGCGGCACATACTGCGCTCGCTTGGGCAAAACCAATGGCAGCTCAATCACCCTCTCCGAAGCCAAAAAATCGGGCATCGGCGTCATCTCTTTCTATGGCAAAGCATGGTCCTCGTCAGAAACTGCTAAAATCTCGGTCGACTACTCCTCAGACGGCGGCGAAACCTGGATCACTGCCGGCACAGTCGACATGAGCGCCACCACCTATACCGAATATACCGTGACGGTCAACGTCGGTGGCAACAACCTCTTGCGCTTGGCTCAAACCGAGGGTGGCCGCGGATATATCGACGACATCACCGTCTCCGACTATGCTACCTCAGCCGTCGACGATATCTATAGCGAAGACACTTGGGACGCCTACTCGCTCGATGGTGCATTGGTAATCGCCAACCATGGCGCTACCGCCCAATTCCTCGTCTACGACCTCAAAGGCATCACCGTAGTCGACACCCCCATCGCCCACGCTACACGTAGCTATCGCCTCCCGGCAGGCCTCTACATCGTCACCGACAACCAAACCGCCCGCCGCGTCGTCGTCAAATAAGCCACACCTACATTCTCAACATACAGCAAAAGAGAGGAGCCTCCGCCCCTCTCTTTTGTTGTATATGCCGTTCCTACTTCCTCAACCGCCCCCTCAACAGAGGGTTGCGCCATCATTGTAGGGGCGAAATTCATTTCGCCCGCCACCCTCAAACGCCTGAAAGACCGCTATTTGCATCGCTTACGCGCCGCTCGGGCGCGATGAATCACGCCCCTACAAACATGACGAATATCGTCGCGAGAGCGACGAACTTGTAGGAAACCGAGGAGAAAGCGAGCGTAGCGAGCGTCTCCTCGGTAGCAAAACCAAAATCATTCGAGTGCCGAGAGGTAGTCGCTTGTGCCCCCCCATCCTCATCCGCTCCCATCACAACTCATTTCAAAAACACAAAGTAAAATCATTCAAAAATACA
>CAZBBL010000164.1:0-3269 GCA_964490275.1 uncultured Barnesiella sp. | reverse complement strand
GACAATATCAGTATGCTATTTTATGGCTACTTTTTCGACTTTTGTGCCGGACACTTTCAGATAGATGCCGGCTGCGGTAGGTGCTTTGGGAAGCATAATACCTTGCAGCGTGTAATATACTATCGTGGAGGTGGCAGATTGTGGGCCATCGATGTTGAGAGTCGGAGTGGATGTAACTCGCGATGTGAGTTTGATTGAGTATTTGACGTAGTCGTCGGCGGGAGCCAACGTCAATTCGGGGGTGTAGTATTCGGTAAGCGTTTCGATGCCGTCGGCATCAGTTGAATAGACTTGCCACATCTTATCGTCATCAATCAAGATGTCGCCGGCAGAAAGATTGATATCTCTACCTACATACCATTTCCCATTAAATATCGGGTAGGCCAAAGGAGTATTATTGAGCGTCATATTCCAATCTCCGTTTTCGATACTTAAATCGACGAGGTTGCCAAGATTGTAGCGTGATTTAAGTTGGTTATAAAGGCCTTCTCTACGCGCGTCGACCCATGTGTCGCGCATATAGCCGACATATCCGAGCCAGCCATATTCACCACTAAACCGATATGCGCTTTCAGAGGCGACATTGCTCCAATATACTTGCATGTGGCGCAAATACTCCGGTCTGATTTCGCCGACCATCTCATCGATCATATCTTTGCAGGCCTCCGCTTGGAATATATCTCCCAAATATACCGACATACGGTCGATGTATAGTTGCACGAGTTGAGGATTATCGCGATAAAACAAAGGGAAGAGTTTGAGACACTTAGCTGCAAACGTCCATTGATTTTCGGTGTAAACTGAGATTACAGAGTCGACATGATTGCAAAAATCGGCAGCGGGGTCTAAATCGCGTCGAGCAAGATAGTCGATATCTTTAAGAATCCAACGCCATCGGCCACCGTCGGCAATCGGGCGCCACATCATGATGTTGTTGCCGGGGAAGTCGGTATTATAAGCGAAGTTTTCGACAACAAACATATCCAAGAAGTTGTCGACATCCATTGCTTCCGACAATTTATCGAGCGTAACGTTGTCGCTATTGTACAGGTCAATGAAAGCATTACGATTTGTGACGGTGCCGGTTTGACAAGAAGTCCAGTTTTCAAACATATCTATTTCGTCGTCGTCAAGGCCGTAATTGGCTAAAACATAGTCTTCGTTGCTGCGTTCGCGCAGGTCGGTAATACCTTGGTAAACACCGTTTATATAATATATAGCAGGCTCGTAGGCTTGCCAATCGACATTGTCGGTAAAGCGACCGATGAGGGTTTGAGCTACTTGGTCGTTGATACGTGCACCGGAGAAATTGTTTCCACCGTTGCGCAATATAAACGATTTCACCTCGGTAACTTCGGGTTTATCGCGCCAAAGTTGATTAGAGAATCGTTTTACGCCAAAACGTTTGTTGGCATAAACAGCGAGCGATTTTTGAAGATTCCGACGAGTATAACCGCCTTGTACACGAGTCTCGCAAAGCTGATTTATCACCTGATTATGCTCTGCGCCTTTGAAATATTCGAGATTAATAGGTCGGCGCCAATCATTTTCATAGTTTGGATTGTCATCCGGCTCACCCACCAAGATACCCTCGTCCTCACTATAGAAATAGTCGGGATTGGTAACAATTGAGAATATAGGTAAGGCCGTAGCTTCGGGATGGAATATGTAGGAATGGACTGTAGAACGAATGGGTAGGGCCTTTTGAGAATATATTTTTGCGTTGACGACGGTGGTAGCTGCAATCTCTTGCGTCCATACGCCACCTTCGACAACATCGGCTTCGGTAGGCTCACAGCCATTAGTTGTGACGCAGAGCATGGCGTCTGTCGGAGCCGTGTCGGGGATTGAGACAGTGAGCGTAAACGAGTCGTCACCTACTACTCGCACAAAACCGGTTTGACTAAACAGTGGAGCCGGCACTATTGTTGAATTATCTTTTATTACAACACCTGTATTACTACTTCCAGGCGTAGGATTAATCATATACCTAAATGTCTTATTTCCATCGGTCTGTCGGCCGTAAGACACATTTGGAGCGGGTTGCTTCTTATAGCTGACACTATCTACAATAGTTCCTTCGGGGTCGAACAAGTAGACAGCAGCTTTGCCTGAGTCTAAGCGAAAATCGGCATGAGCGTCGTAATTACCTTTGTCACAGTAGATTAGAGCATAGCCCCCCCCCCCAATTCCAAGGGTATCAGGCAATTTATAGGCGCTATCAAAATCGTTTTCAAGCCCTATACGATAGCCGACAAGCGAGATGCTGTCGCTACTACCATTGTAAAGTTCGACCCACGAATCAGGAAATTCATGGTCGACAAACACGCAATCGATATTTGACTGCATCAATTCATTGATAACGATTCCATCAGCAGCACGACAAAACATAGGCGAAAGAATCACAGAAAAACACAGAGCAGCAAGATGAGGTTTAAAAAACATAATAAATAGATTGGTAACAAATAATATACAACAGAAAATCTCTACACAAGGTATATAGATTAACGCAACAAAAGTACAAATATTTAATCAGATCGTAAGCCAACGTAACCAAATTGCCACAATTTAAAACCAATTCAACCAATTTCTGCCGAACGAACGGCAATATGCGCTCGCCCGAGGGCATTGCAATGGTAGGGGCTTGATTTATCGCGCCCGAGCGGAGCGTGGACAGCGCAACCGACAATCATTCAGGCGTTTGATGGTGGCGAGCGAAATGAATTTCGCCCCTACAAGGAGGGTGGAAGCCTTTGATGGTGGGAGCTATGCAGGTGGCAAGAAATCGGTGTCCTTGGCGGACACCATTCGTATTTTGGCCTCATACCCCGCACACCTGGCGGTGTACGGGGTTACGAGTAAATCGGCGTCCTCGCGGACGCCACGGCCATGGTGCGTTGCGTCATGGATGTAGGGGCGTGATTCATCGCGCCCGAGCGTCGCAACCAACAATATTTCAGACGTTTGATAGTGGCGGGCGAAATGAATTTCGCCCCTACAACGATGGTGGAAGCCTTTGATGGTGGGAGCTATGCAGGTGGCAAGAAATCGGTGTCCTTGGCGGACACCATTCGTATTTTGGCCTCATACCCCGCACACCTGGCGGTGTACGGGGTTACGAGTAAATCGGCGTCCTCACGGACGCCACCGCAATGGTGGGCTGCGTCATGGATGTAGGGGCGTGATTCATCGCGCCCGAGCGTCGCATCAGCGACGCAACCAACAATATTTCAGACGTTTGATAGTGGCGGGCGAAATGAATTTCGCCC
>CAZBBL010000163.1:0-3368 GCA_964490275.1 uncultured Barnesiella sp. | reverse complement strand
ATTTTCTCCGGCAAGATGCATCAGCCAAATATTCTGCTATCTACTTGCGTAAAACGTTATCCAATTGGTGGCATATTTAGTCCTCAGTGAATGTATCTCAATAGCTGAGCCATTGACATCACGATACCACGAATAATTCCACCCTGTTCCCATATCAAGATATAAAGCTTCGGTTGCACCTATCGACAATAGATTGCTGATGAAATTTCCGAAAGTCATCACCCCTTTCGTGTCAACAACCGCAAGCTGACCATTTATCTCGCATAAAGCTCTAAACTCATTAGCGTTTGTACTCTTGCGAGTATGCGAAACCTCCCGGCCCAAATGTATCATCATCTCTTGAGAAAATCCACAGCCACCATGTTTGGCTGCGCAATCCAACTCATTTGAGAAATTCTGATATACAAACTTGGCCTTCCCATCGTAGAAAACAAAAGCGCCGCTATTGCGTTTGCACCTAAAGCCACGTTCCCGCTTCCCATTTGCTACATGGTCTCCGGCTATATTACTATGCTTGAACTCGTCAAGCAGTTCGCCGGTAAACGCAGCCTCCGCAAACATTATTACACTGCTATCTCTTTTTGATGGCATTGTGCCACACACAAGATCAATCGTCGAATAGTGAGGATAATATACCCTCAACCCACAAGTATCGACTATCGTTACATATTCGGCTGATGAGGGTTGAGCCTCAACCATTGTCTGCGGCGACTCAATAGGCGATTTACCCTCAGTCTTGCTACATGCCATTGTAGATACAGCGACTGCTGCAGCTATTGCCATAGCCACTAATTGGCTTATCTTAACCGATTTTATCATGAGACTATCTGTAGTTGATAAGACTATTTCTCGTGCTTAAATCTTACAGTTTTCAAGATGGCGTCACCGGCACTTTCCATTGTGCCATCATCGTTCATATCAAAGATATTATTGAGATAGTACACTTCTTTTCCGACCATCACCACCAATTGTTTCTGAACCACAACAGCGTCGCCGTCATCAGCAAGAAAGGCAAATCCAGCCATAGCTGCCGGCAAATTACCAAATTGCAATGAATCGAGCATATATTCATCTACAGTGCCAATATAATTATCATCAAATTGTTTTAATTCAGTCGATAAATCTCTCCATTCTTCGGGTGTGTTGAAGCAATCAAACATTGACGATTTTTGAACCCTGACAATCGGCCAACGCGACTGCCGATTTTGGTCGTACACCACTACGTTTATGCCCTTCGACATAGCCGGAACCGTATCACACATATTATTTATTTCTTCCTCATAGGCCCAATCTGCAGGATATTCGATTGAGAAAAACTCATTTTCATACGTTTTTCCAAGCTGCGACGAACCTTGCGCAGATGTCTCTACTTTACTGTTCTTGCCACAAGACGAACTTGCAGTAACCCATAAACCCAAAAGCAAGAATATTGCCATCAACCTTGATACCGATTTCATAATTAATCTAATTTTGTGAGGAACTAATTTTATTTAGTCGCAAAAGTAACATTAATTTCTGAATACATAGCCAAGATAATAGCTTCAAAATAAACAAAATTCATATCTTGGGTAAAATTTACACAAAAAATATTTGGAGATTTAATTTTCGTATCATATCTTTGCAGTGTAATTATTACCCAAGATAGACATGGAAGACAAAATTTACAGTTACAAGTATCCCCATCCGGCCGTTGCAACCGACTGTGTAATATTCGGCTTTGACGGAATAAAGCTGAAAATCTTGCTGATTGAACGCGGTGGCGAGCCTTACAAAGGCAAGTGGGCTTTCCCCGGCGGATTCATGCGCATGAATGAGACTGCTGAGGAGGGCGCAAAACGTGAGCTAAAAGAGGAAACAAATCTCACAGCAAACTACATTGAGCAATTCTACACGTTTACCGACCCCAATCGCGACCCGCGCGAACGCGTCATCTCCATTGCTTACTTCGCGCTGGTAAAAATCCAAGACGTAGTCGGCGGCGACGATGCACGTCGCGCCCAATGGTTTGCCATGGACGAGATACCTCAGCTGGCTTTCGACCACGACCTCATTCTACGCAAAGCCACCAAATGTCTGCGCGAGCGCATCCACTTCCAACCAATAGGCTTTGATTTGCTCCCTGAAAAATTCACACTCAAAGAGTTGCAGATGCTCTACGAAGCCATCCTCGGCGTACGTTTCGACCGTCGCAACTTTGCCAAGAAGATGCTACATCTCGACTTGCTCAACCAACTCGACGAAACCGTGTGGCCAACTCCAAGGCGTGAAGCATTCCTATTTAGTTTCAACAAGGAAAAATACTTCGAGCTGAAGCAAAAAGGCTTCAGACTGGAATTTTAAACAGCAACCCTTAATTTCACAATCATGGAAAGACTTAACAGACGTATCGCTCCCGATTTCATCACCGAGTTGTCGCAGTGTGAAATATTCGTATTTGGCAGCAACCTTCAAGGACAACATGCCGGTGGCGCTGCCCATATCGCCCACGAAAAGTTTGGCGCAGTTTGGGGTGTCGGCGTTGGCCCTACCGGCCGCAGCTACGCTATTCCTACGATGCATGGCGGTTTGGAGGCCATCAAACCGTATGTAGATCAATTTGTGGAGTATGCCAAAACACATCCGCTCAACCGTTTCTTACTCACGCGCATCGGCTGTGGCATTGCCGGCTTCAAAGATAGAGATATGGCACCGCTGTTCTCTGCGGTGTTAGAGATACCCAACGTTGCCGTCCCAAAGGCTTGGATTCCTTATATGATTTCAAATAGCGCCACTCCAAAGATTGAAACGCCGGAGGTAATCACCGACGACATTCTGAAATGGCTCTGCGAGAAACATCGCTACGCCATCGGAGCCGGATTGCGCAATTTCTCGCCCGACGTAAAAATAAGATACGTCTGCGGTAACGATGAATTTGGCTACACCAAACTCTGCAACTGCTTCTTCCTTGCCGACATTGCGACATACGTTTGGGAAAAGGATGAACGTTGGAAAAACGACCACAACCAAGATGTTGTCGAAGGCGTATTCCACGATGAATGCAAAGGCCGAGGCTTTACCCACCGCGTTATCTTGGCCGGCGTTGCCACCGGTTTCAAAGACGTTGTCGGTGAGGAAATCTACACAGGCGACGTGATTGAAATCGAGCAAAACCACAGTCGCTGCCGATTGGCTGTAGGTGCGCTCGACAACGGCTATGGATTCAAACTTGGCGACACCATACTTCTACTCTCCGACTGTCGTGGCAAAAAGCTGAAACGTGTCGGCACAGTGTTCTACCAACTTGATTGGAACGAATGCCCATTGACAACCGTCAACGAGCGCGTCATGGCATTCAACAATATGGAAGACGACAATGAGCAGCACAAGCT
>CAZBBL010000162.1:0-3371 GCA_964490275.1 uncultured Barnesiella sp. | reverse complement strand
CACTGCCGATACCGACGTAATATTAGATGGCAAAATACTTGGCAAGCCGTCAAATGCCGCCGATGCTGTCGACATGATTCGTCGTCTTTCCGGACAAGTTCATAAGGTCGTCTCGGGTGTGACATTGACTACAACCGACCGCCAACGCACATTTGCCGAAACCACAACAGTGAAATTTTGCAAGCTCTCAGACGAGCAAATAAGATATTACGTCGACAGCTACAAGCCTCTCGACAAAGCCGGAGCCTATGGCATACAAGAATGGATTGGACTGACGGGCATCGAGGCAATCAACGGTTGTTTCTACAACGTCATGGGACTCCCTACCGCAGCCTTATATCGCGAGTTGCAAGAATTTATCGGCAGTTGATGCCTCAAAAAGAAAGCGAAATCGGCCGCTGCCGGGAGTCAAATCAATCGTCCCCGACACTAACCGATGCGACTCTACAATAGCCGAATCATAGATAGTAGCATCATTCTGTACTATACGATAAAGCCCCGCAGAGCCGTCGGCTAAAAATCGCGAAGCGAGCGACAACGCCACAAATCCCATCGTCGTGCGCAAATTCACTTCAACACATGGCACGAGCATTCGACGGCCCTCATTCTCGGCAATCATCATATCTACTCCGCAATTGCCCTCATAACACCCGCAAAGCTGATGCGTCAAACTGTGCCGGAGCTTAGCTGCAACGTCGGCCAAATCAATATCACACTCCGCCATTATGCGTTGAGCCAATTTATCTTGTGGCATTACAAGATTTCCGGCATAGGCCGTGCCGCGACTGTTGCCAAATAGCGAAAGTCCGCTAAAATGAGCGCCTGTTGCATCGACAGTAAACAGCATAGCGAAATCAAGCACCTTATTTACCCATCGCTCTACCATGACGCTTCCTTGGTGACGAATGATACCTTCTACCTGACGCCGTAAATCGGCCGAAGTCGCGCCACTGTCAATGATGCCGCGACCACTACTCGACCACGGCGCTTTTATCATCACTCGCCCATAGCGCTCAATGCAACCCTCAACATCAGCCCAACATTGAGCCTCCAACGGCAAATCCACGCAGAGCCCACTCTCTCGCAAATCAGCATTTACAGCCGTCGACAGCCGTCGATGGCTCAATAAACGATACTCTATCAGCCGCTCATCGCAAGGCATTATCGACGACGGCACACCATAGCGCATAAGAGCGGCCTTAGCTGCCGGTGACCAGCCCCACGGCACAGCTTCGTCAATCATCGACGACGGAGTGAAATTCTTAACGCCCAATCCAAACTGACGGTCGACTTCTTCAAGCCATGCCTCATCAATTCCGGCGCCCGCAATATAATCACCCGCGTTAGCCATCCAAGCCGGCAGACAGCTGCCACTATCGCGCAATTCAACAGCTCGCTTTGGCGGAGAATAGTTGGCTCCTCCAAAAGCCAAAGCCAAATCGTTCTCAGGATTAAATAGATATACTTTTGCCATTAGGCTACAAAATTACACATTTCTTTTTCAACATTTTCCATAATTTATCAACATCTGATTGCTATGTCTATTACTATTGATTATCTTTGAATTGGAAAAGAAATCTGGCCCATTATGGATATCATCAAACTGCTACCCGACTCGGTAGCCAATCAGATTGCAGCCGGTGAGGTGATTCAGCGCCCCGCTTCGGTCGTAAAAGAACTCGTAGAAAACGCCGTCGACGCCGGTGCTACATCCATACAAATTATTATTAAAGATGCCGGTCGCACCCTCATTCAGGTAATCGACAACGGTAGCGGCATGTCTGATACCGATGCTCGATTAGCCTTCGAGCGACATTCTACATCTAAAATAACACAAGCCGACGACCTCTTTTCGCTCCACACAATGGGATTTCGTGGAGAAGCGCTCGCTTCAATCGCTGCCGTATCTCAAGTAGAACTAAAAACAATGCTCCGTGGCCAAACACTCGGCACACGATTGCTTATCAGTGGCTCAAAAGTAGAATCGCAAGAACCTATTGCTGCTGTCCCCGGCACCAATTTCATGGTTAAAAACCTATTCTTCAATGTGCCGGCACGACGCAAATTCCTAAAAAAAGATGCCGTCGAAATGAGCAATATCCTTCACGAATTTGAACGCCTCGCTTTGGTCAACCCCGACATCGAACTGACCCTCGTCAACAACGACGAAGTGATACATCAGCTGATGAAAGGCAGCCTCAAGCAACGTATAGGCAACCTATTCGGAAAATCAATCGACAAGCAATTGATACCGGTCCAAACCGAAACTTCACTCGTAAAAATTGCCGGCTTCGTTGGCCTACCTGAGAATGCTCGCCGTCGTGGCGCCTTGCAATATTTCTTTGTCAATGGCCGCAATATGCGCCACCCCTACTTCCACAAAGCCGTAATGCATTGCTACGAAGAGCTCATTCGCCCCGACGTTCAGCCCAACTACTTCCTCAACTTCGAAGTCGACCCGGCCACTATCGACGTCAATATCCATCCCACTAAAAACGAAATAAAATTCGAAAACGAGCAACCTATATGGCAAATTCTCGTAGCTGCCATCAAAGAGTCGCTCGGCAAATTCAACGCCGTGCCCGCCATCGACTTCAACGCCGTCGACGACGGTCCGGAGCTGCCGGCATACAATCCAACCGCAGGCGCTGACATACATCTTTCTATCGAATCAGACTACAACCCCTTTGAGGCCACATCAAAAGCCGCCAATCACAGCGCCGTCAAGCCTTCATCAATTAATTCTTGGCAACGCGAATCTCGCAATGCTCTCAGCGATTGGGACAAACTCTACCAACAATTCAGCAATGCTCCGGCCGAGCAAATCGACGTACCCGCAACGCCCGCCATCGACAATCTGGATATCGCCGACGACATCACACCTTCAGCTCCGGCTCTGATGCAACTCAAAAATCGCTACATACTCTCGCAAAGCCGCAGCGGATTGACGATTATTGACCAGCATCGCGCCCATCTGCGCATACTCTTCCAACGATTTATTGCCAACGACTGCGCCATACCCTCTCAGAAAGTGATGTTCCCCCAAGTCATCACTATCTCACAAGCCCAAAATACCATCCTTGAGCAAATATTAGAGCAAATTGAAAGCGCCGGTTACCAACTCGCCTTCTTAGGAGATTGCGCTTGGGCCGTCAACGGCATACCATCGGTCGAAGGCCTCGCCAACCCCGAAGAGACAATACGCAACATCATCGACGACGTGGCCTCCGGCACTGACATCACACGCGAATCAATTCACAATCGCATAGCCCTCAACCTCGCCAAGTCATCTGCCATACCTCAAGGACGCCGACTTACCTCAGCCGAAATGGAACACCTCGTAAGCGACTTGCTTAGCCTTGCCTCCCCGA
>CAZBBL010000161.1:0-3478 GCA_964490275.1 uncultured Barnesiella sp. | reverse complement strand
TTGGAATGCCCTAATGGATAGTTGTATAGGTAGATAGTGGGGCTCATTTGTAACCATTCTTTTAGGTAGTTGGCACGAACGACTACCAGTTTGTCGCTCTCGCGACGATATTCGCTGGTCCTCAAGTAGTTGATGGTGGCGGGCGAAATGAATTTCGCCCCTACAAACATGGTGCAACTCACTGATGATGAGTCGGTTGATGGGTGGCGGGCAAATGAGGGTTCACCCCTACAAACATGGTGATATCTTCTCACGTCGCTACTCCATTGTACACACATAGCTCAACTAAATCCTCGCTAAAATCATGCACCGACTTTTTGGGGATTGTGTCTGAATTTAAATGTTTAGTTATTTTTATTAATGAGGTTGACGATGACTTTCACCATGATATCTTTCTCTTCGGTGCGACTTTCCGCTATCATAAGAGTAAGGGCTACAAGAGTATTGTCTGCAATGCGTTTAGTGTCATCGTCGTTGTAGAGGACACCATTGCCATTGAGGAACCATAGAAATAGTGTGGCGGCAATGCGTTTGTTGCCGTCGCTAAAAGAATGGTTCTTGGTGACGAGATATAGTAGCATGGCTGCTTTTTCCTCAACTGATGGATAGAGGTCTCTGCCACCGAAAGTCTGATAGATCTGACCGATGGAGCTTTTGAATGAATCGTCTTTTTCATTACCGAAGAGCGGACTTCCGCCAAATTTCTCATGCAATTGATGTATGATTTCCATAGCTTTCTCATATGTTGCATGAAACGACTCTTTGCCGGTAGTATCTTCAATCTTCAGCTCCTGATAATCGTAACGATCAAGAGTGTCGAGTGCATAAGTGTAGTCTACTACCACGTCAAGCAAAGAACGGCTATCCTCTGTCAGATTCTTCTGATTTTGTATAGTGCGCCCAAGCACCTTCACCAACTGACTCAGCTCATCATACTTCTGTGAGGCTATCCGCTCATTGATTGCGTAGCCTTGCAATAGGTATTGCTTCAATATCTTATTAGCCCAGATACGGAACTGGGTGCCACGTTTTGACTTTACACGATAACCTACAGAGATTATGACATCAAGATTATAAAAGGTAGTCTCTGTTTTTTGTGTAAAACCCTCTCTACGACCATAGTTTTTGGTGTGTGCAAATTTTGCACATACCAACGAGTCATCAAGTTCTCCTTCCTTGAATATATTGCTTATATGACGAGATATGACAGTTCTGTCCTTTTGGAACAGTTCTGCCATTTGAGCTTGCGACAGCCAGACAGTTTCGTCCTCGAATTTTACATCTATACTTGTTTCGCCGTCACTTGTCTGGTAAATGACTATGCTATTGGTGGGCTCTACGTTATTCATATTTCAAAATTACTAAATAATTCTGGATATCAAGAGCCTACACGTATAAAATATCAGAATACTTCCGATTCGGGATACCGATTTCTTCCTGTCGGCATAGGCCTCAGCGATGTAGGGGCGTGATTCATCGCGCCCGAGCGACGCGTGAGCGGCGCAACCGGCAATAGCTCAGGTGGTTGAGGTGGCGGGCGAAATGAGGTTTCACCCCTACACGGGGGTGGCGATGTCGGCGGTGGTTGTTAGAGCATCAGTTGGTAGATGCGGGTCGTGTCGGGGGCTGTCAGGTGGTAGTAGCCACCGAAGACGGTGCCTTTGTCTTCGTGTAACTTTTTGACCAACAGCGGGATGTCGGGATTGTCGATGCCGAGTTGGCCGAGCGTTGTAGGCAGACCCAATGAGCGGTAGAATGAGCGCAGACGAGCTATGCCCTCTAAGGCGGCTTCGCGGTCGTCGGCTATGTCGACGTCAAACACGCGACGGGCAAATTGGGCGGGCTTGGCCGGGAGTTTATCGGCCATGAATGTAATCCATGCGGGGAACACTACGGCGAGGCCGGCGCCGTGTGTCACGCCATAGACGGCGCTGAGCTCATGTTCCATGCCATGACTTGCCCAATCTTCGATGCGTCCGCATCCGCAAACGCCGTTGTGAGCCAATGTCCCGGCCCAAACGATGTTGGCGTGCGAGGGGTAGTCGGTGGGGTTTGCCATGGCTATGGGGGCTTGCTCGATGATGGCGCGAAGCACACCCTCGGCGACGCGGTCGGTCGTTTGTACGTCGGTCGACGGGGTGAAGTAGCGTTCCATGATGTGGGCCATCATGTCGGCGATGCCGCTGGCAAGTTGGAATGGGGGCAGCGTGTAGGTTAGTTCGGGGTTTAGGATGGCAAATTTGGGGCGGAGGGCATAGTCGGTGCGGAGCGAGATTTTGTGCATGCCGTCGAGGCGAGTGATTACGGAGTTGCCCGAACCTTCAGAGCCGGCGGCGGGGATTGTGAGGACTACGCCGACTGGGAGGGCTGTTTGCATGACGGCTTTGCCTGCGTAGAAGTCCCAGAAATCGCCGTCGTAGGGCACGCCGCCGGCGATGGCTTTGGCAGTGTCGATGGCCGAGCCGCCACCTACGGCGATGAGACCGTCGATGCCTTGGGCGCGGCATATCTCGATGCCTTCATAGACGCGGTCGTCGGTAGGGTTGGGGTTGATGCCGGTAAGCTCGGTATATTTGATGCCGGCTTGGCTCAGGGAGTTGAGCACGCGGTCGAGCAGGCCGCTGCGGCGAGCTGAGGAGTGGCCGCTGACGACCATCACGTGGTGTAGGCCGAGGGCTGCGGCTTGAGCGCCGGTTTGGGCTTCGGTGTCGCGACCGAAGATGTAGCGAGTGGGGGAGCAGTAGCTGAAGTTTTCCATATATGGTGGTTTGAGGTTTCTTGTAGCTGCAAATATAGTAAAAAAAAGTGAGGCCACACCGTTGATGGGTGTGGCCTCGATATTGCGTGTGTTGGATGGTAAAGTCTGTTATTCGTTGTTGCCGTTGGCGTTGTTGTCGCGGCGTGGGCCACGGTTGTCGCGACGGCGGTCGCCGTGGTTGTTGTCACGACGAGGACCACGGTCGCCACGAGGAGCGCGGGGTGCGGGTTCAACGTAGCCTTCGGGTTTGGGTTGGAGGGCACGCATTGACAAGCGATATTTGCCTGATTTTTTGTCGATTTCGATGAGTTTCACTTCGACGGTGTCGCCCTCTTTGAGGCCCGAAGCTTCCATGTTTTCGAGACGATTCCATGAGATTTCGGAGATGTGGAGCAAACCATCGCGGTTGGGCATGAACTGAACGAAAGCGCCAAATTCGAGGATTGAGCGAACGGTGCCGGTGTAGGTTTTGCCTTCTTCGGGGAGCTCAACGATAGCGTTGATAAGCTCCATAGCTTTGTCGATAGAGGCTTTGTTGGCAGCAGCGACTTCGATGTAGCCACCTTCGTCGATTTCGTCGATTGAAACGGTCGCACCGCTGGCTTCTTGGATGCCTTGGATGACTTTTCCGCCCGGGCCAATGACAGCGCCGATGATACACCCAGCAAATTCTGTAAATAGTTTTTCAAAGCTATGAGTTGGAATGCCTTGGGGGGCATC
>CAZBBL010000160.1:0-3708 GCA_964490275.1 uncultured Barnesiella sp. | reverse complement strand
GCTATACTCCTTCGTCTGCAAGGCTAAATCCGGGGCACATCTGCGACCTTGGCGTAAACAAATTTTGTGGAACGGGGTCTAAAGACCTTTCACTTTTTCGGGATGAGCTGCGACGAAAGCCTTCCACGATTTGGCACCCGCCGAGGGTATCGGCTTTGATGTCTCATAGAAATGACACAGGGCTGCAGCCAAAGCGTCGGTTGAGTCGAGTTGCGGCAACATACTTTCGTCGGCAATCGTGAGGATGCGGCGCAGCATTTCGCGCACCTGCTCTTTCGAAGCGCCACCGTTGCCGGTAATCGCCATTTTTATTTTTCGCGGTTCATATTCGGTGATAGGCACGTCGCGCGAGAGCGCTGCGGCCATTGCCACCCCCTGTGCGCGTCCCAATTTGAGCATCGACTGCACATTCTTGCCAAAAAACGGAGCCTCGATAGCCATTTCGTCGGGCAGATATTGCTCCACCAACCCCTGCACACGCTCATAGATGCGCTTTAGGCGCAGGTAGTGGCTTTCAAACTTGCTCAGCTGTATTACGCCCATAGCTATCATCTCGGGCTTTTTGCCACGGATGCCCAACAGGCCGTAGCCCATGACGTTTGTGCCGGGGTCGATGCCGATGATTATACGGTCGTATTGGCTCAATTGCTCGCGGGCGGTACTCATTTTATAACCTCCATCGGTGTGGTGAAAAACAGGGCGCGACCGGGATAGTCGCGAGTCAATTGTGTCAACATCGGGGCCGACTGCAACCATGCCAAGGCTGCGTCGAGGTCGTCGGCGAGGGCTTGGAGGGTGAAGCTGCGACTGTCTTGGTCAACTTCTACGAGTATGTGGCCCATCAGCGGTTGGCGAAACAATCCCGAGGCTGTCATGGCGGGCACCAACGAGTCGGCGACGCGGCCGAGCACTTCGTCGTAGATGGGTGTATGCACGTGGAATGAGGTGTTTATCAAATACATAGCTATTGTTTAAAAGATTTTTCGACGCGGCGACGTCTGAGATAGCGCGGTATGAAGCGCAGATGGCGCCAAAGCGTTGGCAACGTGCCATAATAGTAGGCCATGATGCGAAAGCGTTCCCACAGCGAGCGGAAGCGATGGCGCGTGGTGGCCCCCTCATAGAGGTAGTCGATAATTACGTCGTCGATTTTTATGTTGGAGCGAGAATGTTGCAAGCAGCGTATCGTCCAATCATAGTCGGCCGAATAGCGATAGCGCAGGTTGTAGGGGCCGGTGATGCGGTTGAAGGCGATAAAGGCTTGGTGGCAAACGCTCATCCCCTCTTTGAAGCTGTCGAGCGTCAGATGTTCCGGGGCTTGGAGGTGGCGACAACCGAGGCGTTGGCCCGAGGCGTCGACGATGTCGGTCTCGCCATAGACTACGCCCGGAAAATCGTTGTCCATGATGGTGTCGGCGATGGTTTGGAGCGTCGTGGGGCTGTGCAGCGCATCGCCGGCGTTGAGAAATATGTAATATTCGCCATGAGAGAGCGCCAATCCGCGGTTCATCGCGTCGTAGATGCCGCGGTCGGGATTGGAGTGCACGGTTGTAAGCTCGGTAGCGCAGTCGGCGACAATCTTGAGAGTGGCGTCGGTCGAAGCGCCGTCGATAATCAGATGTTCATACAGTCGGCAAGTTTGCTCGGCCACGGAGCGCATGGTGCGCTCAACGACGTCGGCAGCGTTGTATGTGACGGTGATGATTGTAAACAGCGGAGCTGAGGGGCGGAGGTCATCGGTGGGTGTCATGGCGCGTAAATTTAAAGTTGGGACAGAGATATTGGCCCTTGCCGACAGTGGCCTTGCCATAGGCTACGGCGTGTTGCGGGCAAGCGTGATAGCATCGCAGACACAAGGCGCAGTTATCGCCCCAGCGCGGAGTGCCGTCCATGGCGATGTTGTCCAATGGGCAGAGCGAGGCACAGCGGCCACAGCCGGTGCAGCTTTCCAGAGCGTGAAACGGGCGCGGGCTCATGGCGAAGCGGGCAAACCAGGGACGGATGATGGCGCTTTTGGCCCAAGCCCAACTGCCGCGTACCACGTCAACCTCGTCGCTGTCGGCCATGATGGCGCGGGCGATATGCTCCAGCCGTGTGGGAGCGGTCTCGAGTTTGCGGCGGGCAATGTCAGAACTGTCGACATTGAAGCCCTTCATCAGCGTGTAGGTGTTGGGCATCTGTAGCGACCATTGTCCGGCCGTAGACCACCGACGCCTGCGGGCCAGACGTTGCCATTGGCGGTGGGTGTTGCCGATGTCGTCGCCACAGGTGACGACGAGAAAATGGCGGCCGGTGGCGCCGAGGTCGAGGCGTCGCATCAGCTCTGCCACTACCGGTGGCACACCCCAGCTATATACCGGCATCACCCACACTACGCGCTCGCCCCGAGCGTCGAAGTCGGCGCCCGGCTCGGTCAGTGCGATAGCGCAGTCATCGGTCAACGCCGCCAACTGCTGCGCTGCATATCCGCTGTTGCCTGTGCCTGTAAAATAGAGTATCATACCGTGGTCGCTGTTTCGTCGGGTTGGGTTAACGTATGGTCACTTGCGTAGCGCCGAAACCATATTCTCTGAACGACGCATCTTGCACGTCGTGGCCTTTATAGCGGTGGTTGAGTTCTTTGAGCAGAGCCTGACGCAACACGCCTTCCCCTTTGCCATGGATAAACACTATCTTCATACCGTGGTTTTTGAGGTTGGCGTCCATCACACGGCGAAATTCGTCGATTTGCAGGTTGAGCATATCGGCGTTAGAGAGTCCGCGTATGGAGTCGGTAAGTTCGCCGATATGGAGGTCGACCTCGAGCAAATCGGCGGTAGCGCGGCGGTGTTGTTTCTTCACCGGACGGGCCACGGGGCGGCTGTCGGCGGCTTTCTTGCGTTGCAGTGCGCGCTCAATCTCCTCGGCCAACACCTTGATGGGAGCGTATGGGCGGTCGTTGTCGACGATTGTCAGAGCAATCACCGGTTCGTCGAAATATGGATTTTCTTTGAAGCAATGGAGCTTGAAAAATTTTGTAGTGTCGAGTTTGTGTTCGACCGTGGCCACCGGTTTTTGCGTGAAATCGCGGTCGGCCTTATAGGCTACATATTGCATGGCAATGCGGTCCATGCCCTGGAGATCGGCGCCTGAGAGTTGACCGAGGGTCAACACGATATTGGGTTCGACCGTAGCGGCGCGCAGCAAGTGCCAACGGCTGTCGGTTTCGGCGCGAGCCGACAGAACAAACTGTATGTAATAGTTTGAGTCGTTGACCAATTCCATCGAATAGGCGGTTTGCGAAAGGCGGTGGAGGTCGTCGGCCACAAAAGCCAAAACTATATTGAGGGTGTCGCCCTCGGCAGTTTCCACCACGGGCAGCTCAGGTTGGGGAGCCGGGGCCGGAGCGGCCTGAGAGGATGCCGACTGACGCTGAGTCGAAGCAGCGCCGGGCGTAGCAGGCGCAGCGGTTGTCGGAGCAGTGGCAGCCTTGGCGGCAGCGGCGTCCATCACTACTACGCACTCCTTCAGCAGTGCGGGCACGTCGAAGCCGTCTTCATCTTCGACGTGAGCTATATTTCCGTCGATGCTGACGATACGTCCGCCACCGACCGAGTTTAGAAATCTTACTATATCTCCTACTTTAGCCATAATTGTAAATGTAATCGTGGGTGTGTGTTTTGTTGCAAACAAAGATAACGTTTTTTACCAAAAACTCTAATAGCTTTC
>CAZBBL010000159.1:0-3920 GCA_964490275.1 uncultured Barnesiella sp. | reverse complement strand
GCCCCTACATCCTTTGCGCTCACTCTCGCGCGGATGGCACTTTTTTGATTTTCGTTTCGGATATGTTACAAATATATCGCTAAATGTTAAATTTTTTATATATTTGTGGCGTTTAGAAATCTACATTACCACGATAATGACTACTTCTACGAGCGCAAATCAAAATCATAGTGACGAAGACAATCATAGTCACGAACATTCTCACGAACATAGCCACAGTGGGTTGATATTGCCCGCCATTTCAGCGATATTGCTAATTGTCGGCATAATATTGCAACACACTACCGCTTTGCTCGATAATACTCGCATCAGCTTTATTTACTATCTTGTCGCTTTCTTACCCGTCGGGTTGCCGGTATTTAAGGAAGCTTATACCGAAACCAAGCGAGGCGATTTTTTCAGCGAGTTTACGTTGATGGCCTTAGCCGCTATTGGAGCCTTCTTCATCGGCGAATATCCCGAAGCCGTTGCTGTAATGCTGTTTTACACCCTCGGTGAGACCTTGCAGGATGGCGCTGTTGACCGTGCTTCGCGCAATATCAGCAATCTATTGGATGTCAGACCGGAGCGTACCTCGGTCGTTCGCAATGGGGTAGTAGTTGAAGTGTCCCCCAAAGAGGTAGAAGTAGGGGAGACAATCGAACTTAAACCCGGCGAACGTGTGCCTTTAGATGGCGAACTCGTCAACGGCGACGCTATGTTTGACACGTCGGCCCTTACCGGCGAAAGTATGCCTCGCTCAATTCGCCAAGGCGAACAAGTTTTGGCCGGTATGATTGTCAGCAATCGTAGCATCAAAGTGAAGGTATCACGGCCTTATGACCAAAGCACATTGGCTCGCATCCTCTCTTTAGTAAAAGATGCTGCCGAGCGAAAAGCGCCTACCGAACTGTTTATACGCCGATTTGCACGTATTTATACACCGATTGTGATTGCATTGGCAGCTGCCATCGTTATTATCCCGGCGTTGGTAGCGCCTGTGATTGGCTTCGACTATAATTTTTCTGATTGGCTTTATCGAGGCCTGGTATTTTTGGTTATTTCTTGCCCGTGTGCATTGGTAATCAGTGTGCCATTGGGCTATTTCGCCGGTATAGGTGCAGCGTCAAAGATTGGCGTGCTTTTTAAGGGTAGCAACTATCTCGACGCTATTACCAAAATTGATGCTATAGCCTTCGATAAAACCGGCACGTTGACCAAAGGCAAATTTGAAGTATTTCAGGCTGATATAACCTCAGACGTTGACAAGTCGCAATTTCTTGGCATGGTGATGAGCGTTGAAGCTCAGAGCACCCATCCTATTGCTCAAGCAGTGGTGGCTTTTGCCGTTGATAAAGGCGCTGAACAGATGGCTGTTACCGAGATGAACGAGATTTCGGGTCATGGCGTTGCAGCTACAGTCCTTGGGCATCGCTTGTTGGTCGGCAATTTGAGGTTGATGACCAAATTTGACATCGATGTGCCGGAGTCTGTTACCGACAGCATCGCTACTATAGTGCTTTGCGCCATTGACGGACGATATGCCGGTGCACTCTATCTGGCTGACACTCTCAAAGATGATGCAAAGACTGCCATTGACCAACTCAAGCAACAAGGAATAAACGATGTGCACTTGCTATCAGGCGACAAACACAATATAGTCGACTATTTCGCCACACAGTTGGGTATAGAATTTGCTCAATCTGAGCTATTGCCCGAGGATAAGGCGTCATATATCGCCAAGCTCATGCACGAGCAGCACAAATCTGTCGCCTTTGTTGGCGATGGTATGAACGACGCCCCGGTGCTGGCTATGAGCAATGTCGGTATTGCTATGGGTGGATTGGGTAGCGATGCAGCTATCGAAAGCGCCGACATCGTAATACAAAACGATATGCCGTCGCGTGTGGTGACTGCGGTCAAGATAGGCAAATATACTTCGAAAGTAGTGCGCCAAAACATCGTTGGCGCTATAGCCGTCAAGGTAGTCGTATTAATTGCCGGAGCACTTGGTTTCGCGTCGCTCTGGGGCGCTGTATTTGCCGATGTTGGCGTTGCTCTTTTGGCAGTTGCCAATTCTATGAGAGTTTTATATAAGAAGTATAATTAAAATCTAAACAAGAATAAACGTTCATCACTTGCTTTAAGTGTCAACATTCCAAACGCAGCATTGACTATAATCTTGCGTTTAGAGAATATTTGGTTGATGTCGATTCTATCCCATCATGAAAACAAACAGTCCGCAACCTCAACTCTATTCGCCTGAAGAATTACAATCTGCTACGATTGACCTGCTAAGATTTCCACTGATATTCATGGTTATCTTTATTCATCTTAGCTATACGGCGGTGCATTTACCCGATGCTGATTTCCCCTTGTTTTCAGAGCAAGGTATACTTAATTTATTATATCTTTTATCGTCTGACGGCATTTGCAGACTTGCAGTTCCTACCTTTTTCATAATCTCCGGATTCCTATTCTTTGTAAATGCCACGGATTTTACGTGGGAACAATATAAATACAAAATCAAACGCCGATTTTGTTCGCTTGTTATTCCTTACTTTTTGTGGAACCTGATTGCTATTATTCTTTCTATAGTCGTGCTTGCGTTGCTCCCATCAATTAGTCTTGAAAACGTATATTCTATCCCTAAACTATTATCTAATGGCTGGCATCTGTTTTACAATGCCAATGGAGGTAATTACCCAATCGATTACCCGCTATGGTTCGTCAGAGACCTTATTGTTGTATCTCTCCTGTCGCCTGTTATTTATTGGTATGTTAAGAAATTGGGGATATTCGGATTAATCATCATATTGGTTGCAGGCGCGACGAATATGTGGATATCGTTGCCCGGTTTTGGTATTTCAGCATTTTTCTACTTCTCTGTGGGCGCTTATTTCGCAATAAATCGATATAATATAGTAGAGTTTTCACGACGTTACAAGTCAGTTATTATTGTCGGTGCTATTATCTTATATGGATTATATACCTATTTCAACGGAGAAAATTCTGATGCGCGTTTCGCTAAAATTGTGCTCTTCTCTTTGTTTGGAGCTTTTGCTTTTTTCTATCTCTGTTCTCAATTAATTGTAAAATTTCATGTATGGCCAAATAGGATGTTGTTATCTTCATGCCTATTTGTCTTGGCTCTGCATGCTATTTTATCCAGGACCATGATACGTGCAACTCAATCGTTAATTCATCATATTATCCCGGGAACTTCAGTTTTTGAAGATATTACGGTATATATTCTGACGCCGATTATTACGGCTTTGATTTGCTTGGCGATTTTTGCATTTTGCCGTAAATATCTGCCTACGCTGACGCGCTTGTTGACCGGAAACAAATAGTCGCCGGCGTCAAATTTTTCTCAGAATTTTGTAAATTTGCAGTATGAGAAAGATTAGTAGAGAAATGCCGGCAGAGTGGGCGATAAATGAAGTTTTCGCCAAGGCTCCCTATGTTACTGTCAGCATGGTTACGCCCGATGGCGAGCCGTATGCAATTCCATTGTCATTGGCTATTGTCGATGATAAAACATTATATTTTCATTCTGCGCTTGAAGGTAAAAAATCAGACATTTTGACGTCCAATTCAACCGTATGGCTCAGTGCAGTTAGTAAATGCAAACCTATGGTTGGGCCCAAAGATGGCAGCTTTACGCTCGAATTTCGCTCGGCTACTGCCAAAGGTGTTGCCCAACTTGTCACTGACCGCGAAGAGCAAATCAAGGCCTTGCGTGCTATTTCACAACGTTTTCTGCCACACCACATGGATGCTTTTGACGAGGCTGTAGAGCGGAGCCTTTCGCGAACAGCCGTTTATCGCATCACGCTTGTCGAACCTCCGGTTGGCAAACGTAAACAATATGATGCCGCAGGCGAGGAAATGAAATATGGCCGCATGAAATAATCTCGACAAATGAAAAAGGTGATATT
>CAZBBL010000158.1:0-3945 GCA_964490275.1 uncultured Barnesiella sp. | reverse complement strand
CCGGGAGCATAAGTGATGCGAGCAGCGAGGAATGTGTCGATAGCTTCGGGGGTGCAACCCATGTTTGAAACTTCAGCAACGAGTTTCACGCCGTTAGCGATAAGTTGTTTGGCATCTTCGCCGCCGAGTTCGTTTTGAGTAGCGCAGGGGAGAGCGATGTCGACGGGTTGTTCCCAAGGTTTCTTGCCGGCATAGAATGTTGCAGAGGGATATTTTTCGGCGTAGGGGGCAACGATGTCTTCGCCTGATGCGCGGAGTTGGAGCATATAGTCGATTTTTTCGCCGCTGATGCCTTCGGGGTCGTAAACATATCCGTCGGGACCTGAGATGGTGACGACTTTAGCGCCGAGCTCGGTAGCTTTGAGGGCAGCGCCCCAAGCTACGTTACCAAAGCCTGAGATGGCGACAGTTTTGCCTGCGAGGGTTTCGTTTTTGAGTTTGAGTATGTTTTGTACGAAGTAGAGAGCGCCGAAACCGGTAGCTTCGGGACGGATACGAGAGCCGCCGAAGTCAAGGCCTTTGCCTGTAAATGTGCCGGTGTGTTCGTTGACGAGGCGTTTGTACATGCCATACATATAGCCGACTTCGCGACCACCTACACCTATATCGCCGGCGGGAACGTCGCGGTCGGGACCGAGGTGTTTCCACAAGCAGAGAATGAAGGCTTGGCAGAAGCGCATTATTTCGCGGTCGCTCTTGCCACGGGGAGAGAAGTCTGAGCCACCTTTAGCGCCACCCATAGGCAGGGTAGTCAAAGCGTTTTTGAAAGTTTGCTCAAAACCGAGGAATTTGAGGATTGAGAGGTTGACTGAAGCGTGGAAGCGGATGCCGCCTTTGTACGGGCCAATGGCGTTGTTGAATTGTACGCGATAGCCGAGGTTGTTTTGCACTTCGCCTTTATCGTCAATCCAGGTGACACGGAATGAAACTACACGATCGGGCTCGACCATGCGTTCAACGATTTTGTTGCGCTCAAATTCGGGGTGTTCGTTATAGACGTCTTTCACGGATAAGAGCACTTCTTTCACTGCTTGGAGGTACTCTTTTTCGCCGGGGTGTTTGGCCTCGAGGCCGGCGAGAATTGCATTAATGTCCATTTTGTGATGTGTTTTTAAGGTGTTTGGTTAACGCTGCAAACATAATTGTTTCTTTGGAATAAAAAAAATAAAATCGCAACCTTTTTTTGAAATTTTTTTGAATTTAACCTGAGAACCTTTCGGCCCGGTAATCATATTTTTTGATTTTTGGCAAGATTTTTGCAACAATGATTATTATATTTGCATTCACATGTAATTTGTATGTCAGAAAACGATATTTTAAAGAAAAAGGAATTTTTTGTCAGGCTGTTGCAAACAGGCCGATTGCACGATGCTTTTGCCTTGCTTCGCCAAGCCTCGGAGCGTCATCTGACGTGGGAAATCACCGACGATATCAACAGTATCGAGCGCGAATATCGCTGTATGTTGGAGTATGCCGTTTCGCGTGCTCAAGACAGCAATCGCGCCAATTTCTATAATGATGTCATCGCGAGATTGCTGCGTATTTTCAACCGTTTGGTGCGCCAAATCGCTGCCAAAGACGACTCGAGAATGTATTACAGTGTGTTGCGCAGCTATGGCCGATTGACCGTGAAGGCGGCTATCGACCAATATCTCGCGGCGCTGAGAAAGTCTGACTCGTTTGCTATGGCGCTGTCCGACAATCCCTCGGCCGTGGCGCCGAGCGAAATAGAGTCGCTCGAGCGTACGCTTTTCAATGTCGTTTGGGTCAGCTATCCGTTGACAAAGGATAGCCGCGACGATATTAAGTCGCTGTTGGCCTCGGAGGCTGTGCCGTCGCATGTCAAAATGCTTGTCGTGTCGGCTCTTACGTTGGGCAACATGATGTTTGCCGACGAGTATCGCTATGAAATATTGTCGGCGGTATATAGCGAGGATGCCGATGCTGCGCTGTCGCTCAGAGCGTTGGTGGGCATTGTCTTATCGCTGTATCTCCATCGAGATGAGCCGACAGTGTCGCGCTCGGTAGAGATGATGCTCAATGTAGAACAAGAGTTGGGCTACAAGCTGCGCAGCGACTTGAAAAATGTGTTCCTCGAGGTGATTCGCACTCGCGACACCGAGCGTATCACACGCAAGATGCGCGACGAAGTGGTGCCCGATTTGCTCAAGATTAAATCAAAATTCCCCAAAGAGTTTAACCAAACCGATTTCACTATCGACATCAACGACATCGAGGAAAATCCCGAGTGGGCCGATATGCTCGAGCAGTCGGGTATGGCCGAGAAGATGCGCGAGCTCTCCGAGATACAAGAGGAGGGGGGCGATGTGTTTATGGCTACGTTTGCTCAGCTCAAGACTTTTGCGTTTTTCTACGAACCGGCCAATTGGTTTTTGCCGTTCAGAGCCGACCATTCAGAGGTGGCACGCCTTGGCGATGACTCTCAGGTGGTAACAACGTTGCTGAGCAAGGCTCCGATGTTTTGCGAGAGCGACAAATATTCGTTTATCCTCGCCGTAGGGCAGGTGCCCGAGGCTCAGCGCAAGATGATGTTGTCGCAACTCGAAGCGCAAAACATCAATATGGCCGAATTGCAAAATGCCACCCTCGACCTTGGCGATGCTACACGTCGCAACATTATAAATAAATACGTTCAAGACCTATATCGCTTCTTCCGCCTCTATCGCCGTCACGACGACTTTGACGACCCGTTTGCAACGGAACTCAATCTCGCGGCTCTGCCGTTGTTGCGCCGTTGCTACGAGTCGGACGATACGCTTCAGCTCGTGGCACAATTTTATTTCAGCCACAAATACTATCGCGAGGCGCTCGACGTCTACCGCGCTATGGAGTCGTCGGGACTGCTTAGCGAGGAGCTTTATCAAAAGATGGGCTTCTGCAATCAGAGCCTCGGCAATCTTCCCGAAGCGTTGCGCTATTACGAACAGGCCGAATTGCTCAATGGCAAGAGCCTTTGGACTCTTCGCCGCTTGGCTCAGTGCAACCGTCGTTTGCGCAACTATGAGGCTGCCATCGGCTACTACAATCGCGTCGACGCTATCCAGCCCGACAAGTTCTCGGTAGCGTTGGCTTTGGGCGAATGTTATGCCGTCACCGGTCGCTACGACGATGCTATCGCGGCGTGCTACAAGGCTATCTATCTCGACGAGAAGTCGACCTTGCCGTGGCGCCCGTTGGCGTGGTCGCTGATGATTAACGGCGATAATGCTCGTGCCGATGAATATTTCAAAAAGATACTCACCGACAACCCATCGCCGGCCGACTACCTCAATATCGGACACTTCCACCTGCTCAACCACAATCCTCGTGAGGCGGTCAACGCCTATATCGCGTCAATTAAGGCCGACAGCACCGGCTTCGACCGCTTTGTCGCCGATATGAAGAGCGATAGCGATGCTCTGGTACATGCCGGACTCGAAGCCGACATCATACCGCTCACCATAGATGCTGTCAGATATGCTATGGATTAACGAAAAATATGTATCTTTGTTGATATAAAACCTTCTAAAGACCCTATATTATGGTAATACAACGCTGGCAATCAGTCTTTTTGCTCGTCGGAGCCATCGTCATGGCGATATTCCCGTTCTGGCCTATGGCCACCGTCGCCACCGACACGCAAACTCTCAGTGTCATTCCTACCGACTATCCAGTCTACACCGTGCTCAATCTTTTGACCGCCGTATTGATGTTGGTAGCAATATTCCTCTTCAAAAATCTTAAACGACAGCTTACGGCCACTCTCGTAGCGATGGTGTTGGTTATTGCTTCGGCTGTATGCTATGGCATACTGCTCTATGGCCCTGCAGCTATTCAGGGCACCGTCGCTCCCAACTATTGCAGCGTAGGTATGCTTATCGTAGCTTTCGTTATGACGGTTCTCGCTCGTCGCGGCATTCGTCGCGACCGCCACACGCTCTCGTC
>CAZBBL010000157.1:0-4083 GCA_964490275.1 uncultured Barnesiella sp. | reverse complement strand
AGTTGAAGTCGGGTTTTTGGACGGCTTTGACGACAAATTCGGCGCGAGAGATGTAGATGTCGGCGCCGCAGGGGATGGTGATGGAGCGGCCGTCGAGGCTGACGCGGAAGTTGAGTGTGCGTGAGTTGACGCGGAGTTGCAATAGGGCGTCGTCGCGAACTACCAGGGGTCGCATGGTGAGGGTGTGTGCGGCGATGGGGGCGATGACGAGGTTGGGGGCGGTCGGTTCGAGCAGAGGGCCGGCGACGGAGAGGTTGTAGCCGGTGGAGCCGGTAGGGGTAGAGACGAGGAGGCCGTCGCAGAGGTAGTCGGCGACGGAGTCGCGGTTGATGGAGACGCCTACGCTAATCATTGAGGCGGAGTCTTTTTTGAGGAGGGCGATTTCGTTGAGGGCGTAAGGCCAGGCGTCGATGCGGCAGTTGGGGGAGTCGAGACGTACGAGGCTTCGCTCTTCGATGCGAGCTTTGCCCGAGGCGAAGTCGGAGATGGCGATGATGGCGTCGGCGAGGGAGAAAGGGGCGAGGAAACCGAGGTGGCCGGTGTTGACGCCGATGATGGGTATTTCTTTGTCGGCTACCCATTGGGCGGTGCGAAGAAACGTGCCGTCGCCGCCGATGCTTATGGCGAGGTCGGCGTTGAAGTCGGGGTTTGAGACGACGGTGGCGTCGGCAGAGAGTTTGGCGTAGTCGGTGCCGGCGTGTTCGTAGAGATATCGGTCGATTTTGCTATGCATTACCAGGCGATGGTTGTTGTCGTTGATAAAGCGTAGCAGACGTAGGATGTCGTCGATAAAGTCGTCTTGGTGGCGGTTGCCGTAGATAGCGATAATCATCTGAGAATATGGTGTATAGCGGGTGAGGGCGGAGGGTGAAGAGGGAAGAGTGAAGAGTGAAGAGGTCAGACTTCGAGGTATCGGAGTAGCTCGTTGACGCGGTCGCGAGCGGTTTGGTCGAGGGCGTCGTCGTTGGCGTTGCGGATGTCGACGATGCGGTAGCCGAAGCGTTGTACGGAGCGGGCTACGGCTTGGCCGTTGCGGTGGCTGACGCGGATGTAGACAATCATTTCGCCGTTGATGGTGTGTTGAGAGCCTACGTTGAGGTTAAGTAGGTGAGCGTCGCAGTCTTCGACGGCGCGGGCTAAGGCAGAGGCGCAATAGTCGGCGGGGCTGACGGCGAGGGTCAACGTTGCGGCGTCGGCGAGCTCGGGATAAAACTCGTCGATGGTAGCTGGGAGGCTGAAATGATGTTTTTTACTATCTTTTAGGTCCAAATTATTTCGTCTTTTGGTAAATGTGACTAAATTTGTAGTCTGATTCAATGACAAAATTACAAAGAATTTCCGAAAACCGGAGATTATTTCGATAATTAACGCTATGACAACCAATTTAAGTGTTAACATCAACAAGATTGCGACGTTGCGCAATGCGCGTGGCGAGGACAATCCGAATGTTGTGAAAGTGGCCTTGGACTGTGAAAGATTTGGGGCCGACGGTATTACTGTCCATCCGCGACCCGATGAGCGGCATATCAAGCATGCCGATGTCTACGATTTGAAGGCTGTGATTAAGACTGAGTTTAATATCGAGGGATATCCATCCGACGATTTTATCGATATGGTGTTGAAGGTGAAGCCGGCGCAAGTGACGTTGGTGCCTGATGCTCCGGGCGATTTGACGTCGTCGGCGGGTTGGGACGTTGCTCCCAACGTGGAGTTTCTGACCAGTGTCATCGACCGAATGCGCGAAGCCGGGATACGCACGTCGATATTTGTCGGCACTGATGTCGACAACATTAAGTTGGCTGCGCAGTGTGGAGCCGACCGAGTGGAGCTATATACCAAGCCTTATGCCGATATGTTTGCGAGCGATCCCGAGAAGGCGGTGCAGCCGTTTGTTGAGGCGTCGCGTGCGGCCCACAAGGCAGGTCTCGGAGTGAATGCCGGCCACGACCTCAGTTTGGAAAATCTGCGCTATTTCCATGCCAATGTGCCATATCTCAACGAGGTTTCGATAGGCCATGCGCTCATATGCGATGCGCTCTATCTCGGACTTAGCGAGACCATACGCAGCTATAAAGACTGTCTGAATACGAAATAAATTTACTCATAATATTTAAAAAAACATCACCCCAAAAATGTCATTACCCTGCATTCTCTTACAAACACCTGTTGCACCGGTAGAGCCGGCAACGGAATCCATCCCCTTCTGGGACCTCTGTCTCCAGGGTGGCGTGCTTATGATACCTATTGCTCTGTTGTTGCTGTTTAGTATCTACTATTTTGTAGAGCGATGGATTGTGATACGTCGCGCCAGCACAGAGGATTCGACGTTTATGCGTCGCATCAAAGACTATATCTACGAAGGGGAGATTGAGAGCGCTCAAAATCTCTGCAAGAAAACCAATACGCCCTATGCTCGTTTGATAAGCAAAGGTATAAGCCGCATCGGCCGTCCGATGAACGATGTGCTTGTAGCAATCGAAAACACCGGCAACATCGAGGTGGCCAATCTCGGCAAAGGTTTGCCATGGTTGGCAACGACAGCGTCGGGAGCTCCGATGCTTGGATTTTTGGGCACGGTAATCGGTATGGTGCAAGCGTTTTTCAGCATATCTACCTCGGGCTCGTCGGCCGACATCGCAACGTTCTCGGGCGGTATCTATACAGCCCTTGTGACAACCGTAGCCGGCTTGATAGTAGGTGTGATAGCACTGTTTGCCTACAACATACTCGTAGCTAAAATCAACAATGTCATGACATCGCTCGAAGGCAAGACCATGGAATTTATGGACCTTCTCAACGAGCCGGTTCAACCACGTCAATAATCGTTCACAGCAATGGCTCTCAAACGTCAACAAAATTTGATGGCAGCGTTTTCAATGGCGTCGATGACCGACGTTATCTTCTTGCTGCTCATCTTCTTCATGGTCACCTCGACCTACGTCTTCCCGACAGCCCTTGAAGTGAATTTGCCTCAGTCGACACAGCAAACCAAGATAAAGCCGTCGATACGTATCTATCTCGACGCTGAAAATCAGCTCAGAACGGTGAAGGGCGACGGCGATGCCGAGCCTATGACCCAAACCGAGTTGGCTACATGGTTGAAATTGTCGATGACGGAGGATCCCGAATCGTTTGTCGCACTCTATGCCGACGAGGCTGTCAACTATGGCAAAATCGTCGAGATACTCAATATCGGAGCCGAGCTCGATATAAAAATCGTGCTTGCAACGACTCCTACACCCAAGGCCGAGCAACCGGCAGCCGATGCTGACGTTGCAGCGACCGACCAAACACAAGCAACTCCTCAAGCCGACACTATTTGATGCAACGTTCAAACGACCCTAAAGTAATCGCCGGAGTGGTGACAGTCTTGCTGGCTGCATTGCTGCTGACGCTGTTGTTGACAGGCGCACTCACCGTCAGCGACAGTAAGAGCCGCACGTGGCCGCCGGAGAAGCATAGCGAGATTGTTTTTGAACCGGTCGAAGAGGAGGAGGTCTATGTCAAGACCTTCTCGGAGCAGGGCGACAACGTCACCGACCCGTTTGACGCAGCCGACGACTCTGATTTCGGGCCGTCGGACGTCGACTCTGACGAGCCGACGCAGACGTCGTATCAGCCCAAAAACGCCGGTAAGGTTGAGGGTAAGCAGACGCCGCCCACTACTACCAACCGAGCTTCGGATATGACGGTGAAGCCGAGCGATAAGCCCTCGGGCAACCGCAAACCCAACGCTGAGGATGAGGCCAAGGCCGAGGCTGCTCGCCAACAAAAAGCCCGCCAAGACAAGGCTAATGAAATAAAGAGCCAAGTGAAGTTTTCGGGCGGAGGCAAGGGCGAAGGCAAGACCTCAAATGTCGATGGCACTAATGCTTCCAACGGTCCCGGCGGAGGCACCGGTCACGGCATGACTCTCTCTGTCAATCAATCGTTTAAGACCGGCAAAACCGGTGTGTTGATATTTACGGTCACCGTGTTGCCCGACGGCTCAGTGAAGCCGGGTAGCGCCTCGTTTGTGTCGAATGGTAGTTCGGGTCAAGCCGCTACCGACAACGACGTGATAGCGCGAGCAAAGGCGGCAGC
>CAZBBL010000156.1:0-4113 GCA_964490275.1 uncultured Barnesiella sp. | reverse complement strand
GACGAACAAGTAAAAGCGACTAAGGAATGAAAGCGACGATAAGCAAGGAGCAACACCAACAGATAATCAATATCTTATTGCCACGGTTTAAGGGGTTGAACGAGCGCCAGATAAAGACGTCGTGTTTTGTGGCATATTGCGATCTCGGGGCGAAGAACTACGTCCTTGAAGATTTTCGTAGGTCGATAACTAAGACATCGAAGAATGAGCTTTTAGATGACTTACGTAAGTTGCGTGACCATGATTTGGCAAATGTATTCGACCACATGGGATTTGGATATGTCCTTAGCGCGGAGGTGAATAGAAAGTATGAGATTTTATTGCTATATTATTTGGTGACGGAGCATAGCGATTGGCTAAAGCAATTTAAGAAGGTAAGCGATATATCTTATGACGTTGAGTTTCTGACGACAGTGATAGAGAATATCAAAAATGGTCGCGACTATAATACGCCGTGGTATTACCGCTACGAGCCGGAGTATATAGATACCGAGATGTATAGTTGCCTGATTGAGCTACGGGCGACAAGGGTATTGTCGGTCTTGGTGGCGCCGGAAATGATGTCGAGATTTTTCATGGAGACGATAGCGCATTTTCAGCTTACCGACGGGTTTGATATGGGGTTGCTGGATATGCTGGAAGAGATGGCTGCGAGAGACCGTTCGTCGCATAAGGAGGAGCTGGCCGAGGCAATGGCCTATGCGCACTATTGTCTGGATGGGCGAGAGGTAACGATAACGAAGCCGGTAAGCTATTGGGGCTACTTCTTACAAGGGATACAAGCGGCTATAAGGCACGAATATGAGGATGGGAGCAAGGCGTTTTACAATGCGTTCAGGCTGTATAACAAAGACATGATAAGAGAGAAAAATTTCTTTCTTATGACGTTGCCGTCGTATTATAGCATCATCTGCTTTGGCCGCAGCAAGAACGCAAAGGACAAGGAGCGTGTGGCGACGCAGTATAAAAAAGTGGGGGGATATTTTAGAGAGTCGACGATACCGACGACTGTGTTGTCGCGCTACTACCTGAATATAGATTTTCAAGGATATTTTAAGGTAGCGGAACAGCAGGAAGTAAAATATTTGTCGAATTTGATGCTGCGCCATCTGATGAGCTACCTCAATATAGCGAAGCGACCGATTATGACGAAGTTGCGCCATCAGTTGGTAAACCATGAGCTACGCAACATATTGCAGCTCGACGAGACTCAATGCGCGCATCTCGACGAGCTATATGGCGGTGGGCCGGTGTTATCGGCCGAGCGGAGTTTGGAATCGTGGGAGGTGACGCTCAACGATGTGCTTTCAAAGGCCGGCAAAGATAGCGCAGAAGAGATATCGGGCGAGACGACGCGTATCGTCTATACGGTTTATTGTTCAAATCAGGGATATGCGCATATCGCCATACAGAGCCAGAACGTATTGAAATCGGGGAAATGGAGTGTGTTGCACGATTTGTCGTTCAATCAGTTTTTGACCCTTGTCAATAATATTGGCGACAAGTATGACCAAGAGGCAGCTCAGATGGCAAAGCGTTACGGCTGCATGATGAATTACAGCTGTGAGACTATGATGCCGGCGCTGATAGGCTGCAATCGTGTGTTCACGGTGATTAGCGGGAATTTGATGCCGGTAGTGGTCGACGAGGAGAAGCCATATATATTGTTGACGGCCGACAAGACGGGTAGATATCGCTTCACGTCGAACCTTTCGACATGGGTTCTTGACCACAATACGGGCAATACAGCGGTCGTACAGCGGTCAAAGACCCACTTTACGGTGATAAGATATACTCCCGACCAAAAATATGTCTACAGGGAGCTGCTCGAGATAGGGTCGATGCCGCCAAGCGCCGAAAAAAAGCTGAGCCGATTTATGAACGAGATAAAGCCGGAGCTTGGCGTACAGTCGACGGCGGTGGATGGCGGTGAGACGCTCAAGGCAATCGATGGCGACCCTCAACTGACGATACGCGCCTATCCGTCGAAGGCTTTGACTTTTGCCATCGACGTGACGCTAAAGGCTTCGAAAGGATGTAAAGAGAGCTATACAGCGGGGCATGGCCAAGCGATTGTGGTCGACGAGATTGACGGTGAGCGCTGCCAAATAAGTCGCAAACTCAACCGCGAGAAGGAGCTATGGCAATCGTTTAAGCACTATCTCGAAGACCTCACCGGCGACGATGATACACGCGAACTGACGGGCCAACAGATGCTCGATATGATAGACTATATCAAGGATATGCCCGAATATTGTTTGGAATGGCCAAACGGCGAAGAGATACATCTCAACTCGGTAAGCGACAACGATTACGCTATCAAGCTGCGCAAGGCCGGAAGATGGTTTGAGGTGGAGGGAGATGTGCGTATCAACGCCAACACCGTATTGTCGATGGCGCGTCTGCTTGAGGCAATATCGAGCAGCGACGGCGGGAAATATGTGAAGCTCGACGACAGCAACTACCTGTTGGTCAGCGAATCGCTCAGGCGCCAGCTGGAGCGACTCAACGCTATGTCGACGACAGAGCGTGGCACGGTGAAGGTGTCACCGCTGCAAGCGGCAGTCGGCGACTCTATATTTGGCGACAATGGGGCGATAACGACCGACAGCGAGTGGCAAAAGCTTCGTGGCAAAATCGTTGACAGCTACAATAAGCGGCCACGCATACCGTCGGCATTGATGGCCGAGCTACGCGACTACCAGTTGGAGGGATACCAGTGGATGAAACGACTGACCGACTGGGGCGGCGGGGCATGCCTGGCCGACGATATGGGTCTGGGCAAGACGGTGCAAGCCATAGCATATCTGATATCAGAGGCCAAGACGGGCGCTGCGCTGGTGGTGGCTCCGGCATCGGTGGTAAGCAACTGGCGCAACGAGTTGGCGCGGTTTGCGCCGTCGCTCAACGTAGTGGCTCTCAACAGCATATCCAACCGCGCTGCGCAAATCAAAGAGGCAGGTAAAAACGATGTGGTTTTGACTACCTACGGGCTATTGATATCTGAGGAGGAGGCGCTGACCAAGAAGCGATGGGCTACGGTGTGTCTCGACGAGGCTCACACGATAAAAAACCGCGACACAAAGATGTCGAAAGTGGCGATGGAGCTTGAAGCCAAAAATCGCTTGGCTCTGACCGGTACGCCAATACAAAACCATCTTGGCGAGCTATGGAATCTGTTTCAATTTCTAAACCCCGGACTGCTCGGTAGCCACGAGCAATTTCAGAAGAAGTTTATCACGCCGATTGAG
The DNA here is from genome assembly GCA_964490275.1 of uncultured Barnesiella sp. Taxonomy (GTDB): domain Bacteria; phylum Bacteroidota; class Bacteroidia; order Bacteroidales; family Muribaculaceae; genus JAGBWK01. Next base: position 862 of record CAZBBL010000156.1, on the reverse strand, counting down.
AACGATGGCAGTCGCAGTATGCAACAACAGCTCAAGCGCATCATCGGGCCATTTATGCTACGCCGCACCAAGAAGGAGGTGGTCGATGAGTTGCCCGACAAAACCGAGATAAGAATTTCGGTTGACCTTACCGACGAAGAAACAGCCATCTACGAGACGTTGCGCTCGCGGGCCGAGAAGCAACTAAAGGAGAGCGAGCGTGTAGACGTCAACGTATTGGCACAAATCACGCAACTGCGCCAGGCAGCGTGCTCTCCACAGTTGGTCAACGGCGACTTCGAGGGTGAGAGCAGCAAGCTCAACGCATTTGTCACGCTGGTAGAAGAGATAGCTGCCGGCGGCAATAAGATATTAGTATTCAGCCAATTCACGTCGTTCTTGAAATTGGCTAAGGCAGCTCTCGACCGCCAAAAAATAAAATATCTCTATTTTGACGGGGCAACAACATTGAGCAAACGCGAGAAGATAATACAACAATTTCGCGACGACGATGATTGCCAACTGTTTTTGATAAGCCTCAAAGCAGGAGGTTTGGGATTGAATCTCACCGAAGCCAATTATGTGATACACCTCGATCCGTGGTGGAATCCGGCGATTGAGCAACAAGCTACCGACCGCGCCTACCGCATCGGCCAGAAGCAGAAGGTGACGGTTTACCATCTGATTTCGTCGCATACAATCGAGGAGAAGATATTGCGCCTACACGCTACGAAGCGCGATTTGGCCGACCAACTGCTGGAGGGCAACAGCCTCAGCCACAAGCTCACGGCTGCCGACCTTCTCGACATCCTCGCCGGCAGCTAACCGATTGGGGGAGAGAGAGACAATTGGTTTTCAGCGGCTTGAGGGTGGCGGGCGAAAT
>CAZBBL010000155.1:0-4152 GCA_964490275.1 uncultured Barnesiella sp. | reverse complement strand
GCTTCTATGGCGTGCTGAAAAGCGAGGATCGCAATATCCGCTTCGCGTTCCTTACCGGTGTGACCAAGTTTGGCAAGCAACAAGTTTCTGAAAATTTTGATATACAAGATATTTCGTTAGATGCCGGATATTCTGCTATATGTGGATTTACAGATGAAGAATTAAAGGGCCTTCTCCCCCAAATATACGGTAATCAATTGTCAAATGAATCTCTTGACACTTTTCATAAGACTATTCAACAATATTACAGTGGCTACAATTTCGGCAGCAACGCATTGACTGTATATAATCCAAAAGAAATAGCCCTTGCTATCAGAAACGAAGACGCAAGGTGGTATGGTAGTGAAATAGTAAATCCATTTCGCGAAAAAGCAATTACAGAAATATATGGTTCGCGCATTGATAACCTTGAAAATATTTGGGTTTCACCTGACGTTTTGAATTGTTCCGGCGATAGAAATACTTATATGATGTCATTGTTCTATAACTATGGATATCTTTCAATAAAAGAATATGATGAACATAGACAACTATATCACTTATATTTCCCAAATGCCGATATTAAGCAATACTTCTTATCAAACTTATTAGCAGAATATATATGTAATAATCAACATTTTACACTGCTCGTAAATCTTACTGAGGATATTAAATCCGGGAATATTGAAGATTATTTTGCGCAATTGAAAAAGCTGTTTTCATACGCTATAGAAAATCAGCCAACTTTGCCAAGCTTGCAATATAATATTATATATCTTTTAACCAAGCTCATGGGCTTATACGTCAAGGCTGAATATCACACCTCCGAAGGTCGCATTGACCTTCTGCTGCAAACCGATGCCTACACATATGTCATAGAGTTCAAGCTCAACGGCACTGCCGAAGAAGCGCTTGCGCAAATTAACGGCAAAAACTATGCCTTGCCATTCGCTGCCGACAACCGCCAACTGATAAAAGTCGGCGTCAATTTCTCATCAAAAACGAGAAACATCGAGCGCTGGATTGTCGAGAAATAAACACCGGCGTCAGGCATATCCTCTCCCCTCTCTTTCCGTTTCTCTCATGCACAATAGCTTACATTTTTCATCACAATAATATAAAAAAAATCAAACCACAGTGAGAAGAGTATCACAATTGGCCTTGCGAATGTTTGTTTCGCTGCTGCTCGTCGGCGTAGCGCTGACGGGATATGGCTATCGCTACGAATATCAAACCGTAGCCAACGACCCCACCAAAGCGTTGATTTACACGCTTCCTAACGGATTGAAAATCTACATGTCGGTCAACACCGACCGCCCGCGCATTCAAACGCTTATCGGCGTGCGTGTCGGCGGGAAAAACGACCCCGCCGAAACTACCGGATTGGCCCACTATTTCGAGCACCTGATGTTTAAAGGCACCGAACAGTTTGGCACACAAGACTATGCAGCCGAGAAACCTATGCTCGACCAAATAGAGCAACTGTTTGAGCAATATCGATTCACCACCGACTCGCTCCAACGCTTAGCCATCTACCACAAAATCGACTCTATTAGCTATCAAGCGTCGCTCATCGCCATCCCTAACGAATATGACAAACTCATGGCGCTGATTGGCTCGGAAGATTCTAATGCCTACACCTCGCGCGACGTCACTTGCTACGAAGAAAACATCCCATCAAACCAGATTGAGAACTGGGCCAAAGTGCAGGCCGACAGATTGTTGCACCCGATACTCCGCGGATTCCACACCGAGCTCGAAACCATCTATGAAGAGAAAAACATGACTCTGACGAAAGACATGTCGAAATGCTACAACAAGATGTTTGAGCTGCTCTTCCCCAACCACCCCTACGGCCAACAAACCGTCATCGGCTCTCAAGAACACCTCAAAAACCCCTCTATCACCAATGTCAAAAACTACCACAAACAATGGTATGTTTCAAACAACATGGCCATTGTGATGGTAGGCGACTTCGACCCCGACAACGTTGTCGACATCATCTCGAAATATTTCAGCGAACTAAAACCCAACAACAACCTCCCGAAAATCAACTATTCAGGCGAAACTCCTATCACCTCGCCCAAAGAGGCCGACGTAAAGGGCTTGCAATCAGAGATGGAGATGTTGGCATGGCGACTGCCGGCTGCCAAAGACCCCGATATGTTGGCGATGGACATCCTTGGGAATGTGCTCTATAATGGCAGCTGCGGCCTTATCGACCTTAATATCACACAACAACAAGAACTGCTCGACGCTGCCGCTTTCACCTATGAATTGGCCGACGAATCGGCGTTTATCGTATATGGCCACCCCAAAGAGGGCCAAACTTTGGCCGACGTCCGCCAAATATTGCTCAAACAAATAGAGCTACTGCGCAACGGCAACTTCAGCGACGAACTGGTGACGGCCGCCATCAACAACGCCAATAAAGACCTCCAAGAACAAATCGAAGGCAACACCGACCGCGCTCAATTGATTCTCGAATCATACATCAACGGCCAAGAATGGAGCGACGCCGTGAACGACCTCCAGCGCATCAACTCTATCACCAAGGCCGACATCGTAGCTATGGCCAACAAATATCTCGGCGCCAACAATTATGTAGCAATCAACAAGTTGGAAGGCAAAGACGAAAACGAGCTGAAAATAGCCAAACCTCAGATTACGCCCATCGCTGCCAACCGCGATGTGCAAAGCCAATTTGTCACCGACATACAAAACTCTGTCGTCACCCCTATCGAACCTCATTTCGTCGACTTCAAAACCGAGTTGAGCCGCTCTAAAATCAAAGACAACCAAGTAGAATTGCTCTACAATCAAAACACTACCAACGAGCTGTTTGAGATGACTTTTGTCTATGAATATGGCTCTGCAACCGACCGCCAACTCAGATTGGTAAGCGAGTTCCCTACCCTGCTCGATACGCCCGACATGACTGCCGAAGAGATTGGCACCAAATTTTATACCTTGGGCTGCGACTACTCCATCTCTTCAGCCCTCAACCGCACGTATATCACACTGAGCGGCCTCTCGAAGAACGCCAAAGAAGCGTTGGCCCTGTTGGAGCACGTGCTCAACAACTTAGTGCCCGACCAAGACACTTGGGACGAATATGCCGAAATGCTCATTAAGGGTATGAACAATGCCAAGCTCAACCAATCGAGATGCTTCGACAAATTGCAAAGCTACGCCGTCTACGGCCCTAAAGAGAAAAACGTCATCCTGCGCACGGTCTACTCGGCCGACGAGCTGCGCAATCTCGACCCCAAAACTATCACCGACGCCCTCAAAAAACTCAACAACTACAAACATCGCATCATCTATTACGGCCCGATGGCTCAGACCGAAGTTGAACAGATGTTGGAGGCCGACCACCATTGCGCTACTACAATGTTCGAAGCTCCCCAAAGACACGAATACGTGCCGCTGACGACCAACGAAACCGTCATTTATCTCGCCCCCTACGACTCTAAGCAAGCCTACATGGGCATGAGCTCATGTCGCGGCGACAAATTCGACCCCGCCAAAGAGCCCTACCGCACCATGTTCAACGAATATTTCACCGACGGCATGAACTCGATTGTGTTCCAAGAGATGCGCGAAACTCGCTCGCTATGCTATCAAGCTACCGGCGGCGTAGGTGGCTGCGACTACGCCACCGACCCCTATGTATGCTCTACATTTATCGCCACACAAAACGACAAACTTATCGACGCTACCGAGGCATTCCTCGACATACTCAACAACACGCCGCAGAGCCGTCCGGCCTTCGATATTGCTCACAACAGCTTAGAGGCCTGGTTGCGCACCGACCGCACTATCAAAAACGGCATTGCTTGGTATTGGATCAAATGCCAAAACCGCGACCTCGACCACGATATCAATGCCGACACCTTTGCTCTGCTGCCCACAATGACGCTCGACGATATAGTTAAGTATCAACAAGACAACGTGAAAGACCGCACTTATACATACTATATCCTCGGCAACCTCGAAGACCTCGATTTGAAGTCGCTCGAAAAGTATGGCCGTCTGGTTTACTTGTCGCTCAGCGACATCTTCGGATACTAAGACCCCGCTCCACAAAATTTGTTAACGCCAAGGTCGCAGATGTACCCCGGATTTAGCCTTGCAGACGAAGGAGTATAGCGAGCTATTCGACTGAGTCAA
>CAZBBL010000154.1:0-4153 GCA_964490275.1 uncultured Barnesiella sp. | reverse complement strand
CCAAAACAAAAATGGTGTCCGCCAAGGACACCGATTTCTTGCCATCTGCATAGCCATGACCATCACATCAAGGGCTTCCGCCCTCACCACCCATATTATCCCATCTTATACCTCTTACGCAGCGAGGGCGCCAACCATCGGTCAGCGCCCTCGCTTATTTATCTTTTGTGTCTATTAAAACTCGTAGCCGGCTTGCTCCACCATTTGGCGGTCTTCGTCGGTCTTCGAGCCGATTGTCGTCAACAAATCGCCGACAACGCCACCGTTGACAGCAATCTTCAACGCACGCATCTGCACCTCCTTCGACAAATGTGCACGACCGCCCGCAAAGCGTATCTCAGTCTTCGGATGAATGAAGCGGAAGATAGCCACGGTAGTCAAAAATTCATCGTCGGTGATAGGCGCATTGTCGGCCAACGGAGTGCCCGGAATCGGACAAAGTATATTTACCGGTATTGAGTGGGGCTCAACCTCGAGCAACTTGAAGCCAAATTCAATACGCTGCTCAGGCGTCTCGCCCATACCGATGATACCGCCGCTGCACACCTGGAAACCAATTCGTTTCGCAGCTTTGATAGTCTTTATCTTGTCCTCGATAGTGTGAGTCGTACACATCTTCGAGAAATACGAAGGCGCAGTCTCCAAATTGCAATGGTAGCGACGCACACCGGCGTCCCACAACTCTTGCAGCTCCTGCTCGTTGAGCAATCCAAGCGAAGCACATGTGAAGATACCCGTCTCCTCCTTAGCCTCACGCAGCATCGAGCATACTGCCGTCAGAGCCTTGCCCTTTACAGAGCGTCCGCTGGCCACCAAAGAGAAACGACGCACACCCGCGCGCGCATTCATCCTTGCCGACTCCATACATTTATCGTGGTCGATCAAATCGTAAGTCTCACATCCGGTATGATAGTGGGCCGACTGAGCACACCATTTGCAATTCTCCGAGCATTTGCCCGAACGCGCGTTAACAATCGAACATGAGTCGAACGTCTTCGGCACCATATTTTTTGTAATTTCCTCGGCGGCCGCATAGAGCGCTTCCTTATCCTCGCTGTGAAGAAGCTCCAATGCCTCCTCATACGTGATTGAGCCACCGTTTAAAACTCGTTGTTTTAACTGACTTATAATTTCCATATAATCAAAATATACTTAGCAACCGCAAAAGTAAAAAAAATTAAGCAAATTCGTTACAAAATTCGTACCTTTGCGTCTATACCAAAAAGACAATATCCGCAACTATCATATTTTATTACATTTATATACCTGCAAAATGAAAAAATCTTTCATGAAAGCTCTGCTCGCATTCGCAGCCATCTTGACTTTTGTCCCCGCTGTCAATGCCGCTGAAGCTACGGTAGGCAGCTTACCTCTCGACGAGAATGTCCGCATCGGACACCTGCCCAACGGATTGACCTACTACATCCGTCACAACGAAAAGCCAAAAGGTCAAGCCGACTTCTACATCGCTCAAAAAGTTGGTTCTATCCTCGAAGAAGACAACCAACGTGGCCTCGCTCACTTCCTTGAGCACATGTGCTTCAACGGCACCAAATCATTCCCCGGCAACGACATGATTAGCTGGTTTGAAAGCATCGGCGTGAAATTTGGATACAACCTCAACGCCTACACCTCTATCGACCAAACCGTCTACAACATCTCAAACGTCCCCGTCGACCGCGTAAGCGTCCAAGACTCCTGCTTGCTCGTGCTCCACGACTGGGCCAACGCTCTCCTGCTCGAAGATGAAGAAATCGACAAAGAGCGTGGCGTCATCCACGAAGAGTGGCGCCGTAGCAACGTCGGCAGCCAACGTATCATCGAAAACCTCCTGCCGACAATCTACCCCAACAGCCGCTACGGCTACCGCCTCCCCATCGGCACCATGGAAATCGTCGACAACTTCCCCCACCAAGCCCTCCGCGACTACTACACCAAATGGTATCGCCCCGACCAGCAAGGTATCATCGTTGTCGGTGACATCGACGTCGACCGCATCGAAGCCAAAATCAAAGAGATGTTCTCTCCCATCGCCATGCCCGAAAACCCCGCCCCGCGTGAATACTTCCCCGTCGAAGATACCCCCGGCACTATCTACGCCATCGGCAGCGACAAAGAAATGCCTCAATACGTCGCCGAAATGATGTTCAAAACCGACGCTTTCCCCGACGAACTTAAAAACTCTCCCGAATACCTCGTCCAGAAATATGTCATCCGCATGTTCACCAAAATGCTCGACAACCGTCTCGACGACATCAGCTCTACCCCCGACGCCCCCTTCGCTCAAGCAGGCGTAAGCTACGGCAACTTCTTCCTCGCTAAAACCAAAGACGCCCTCTCGCTCTCTGTAGCCAGCAAAGACGCCGACATCGTCAGTGCCTTCAAAGCAGCTTACCGCGAACTCCTCCGCGCTGCTCGCGGCGGGTTCACCGCTACCGAATACGACCGCGCTCGCAGCGAATATCTCTCTGCCCTCGACAAAGAATACGAAGGCCGCAACGCCGTCCAAACATCCAACTACGTCAATCGCTACGTCAACCACTTCCTCTCCAACGAGCCCATCCCCTCTATCGAAGTGCGCAAAGAAATCATGTCGACCTACGCCCAGATGATTCCGGTAGAACTCATCAACCAAATGCTGCCCCAAATCATCCAAAACGACAACCGCGTACTCTTAGCGCTCCTCCCCGACAAAGAAGGTGAAGCGCTCCCCACCGAAGCTCAATTTGCCGACGCTATCTCACAAGTCGAAGCCGAAGACATCGAAGCCTTCGTCGACGAAGTAAAAACCGACCCCCTCATCCCCAACCTCCCCAAAGAAGGTAAAATCAAAAATGAAACCTACAACGCCCAATGGGATGCCACCGAAATGACCCTCTCAAACGGCCTCAAAGTAATCGTCAAACCCACCAAATTCAAAGACGACCAAATCCTCTTCGAAGCTATTGCCAAAGGTGGTACATCTAAATACTCCGACGACCTCGCTACCGACCTGCGCGTACTCGACGTATTCCTCTCTCGCTTCGGCCTCGGCACTTACACACAAAGCGACCTCACCAAATATCTCGCCGGCAAACAAGTTGGCATCGAACCCTCTATCAACGACTACGAACGCGAAATCTCCGGCCAATCTACCCCCAAAGACCTCGCCACATTGATGGAACTCATCTACGCCACATTCACCGAGTCGACAATCACCCCCGACGAGTTTACCGCCACACAAAACATGTATGCCGGCCTGCTCAAAAACCAAGAGTCAAACCCCCAATATCGCTTCAGCAAAGCCCTCAGCAAAGCTATCTACGCCAACGACCGCCGTCAGGCTATGACAGCTCAAGATATCCTCGACGCCAACCGCGACAACCTCATCAAAATCGTCAATGAAATGACCGCCAACGCTGCCGACTACGAATTTGTATTCGTCGGCAACATCGACCTCGAGACTATCCGCCCGCTCATCAAGCAATATATCGCCACTCTCCCCGCCAACACCAAAAAAGTCTACAACGACCGCTCCGACATCGCTTCTCTCGACGTCAAAAACGGCCAACTCGACATCAACGAGCAAACCGAGATGCAAACACCTCAAACCTGGACTTTCATCGGTGTTACCGGCACAACCCCCTACTCAGCTAAAAACGCCGACCTCGCCTCTATCGCCGGTCAAATCCTCTCTAAACGCCTCCTCACAACCGTCCGCGAAGACATGGGCGCCGTCTACTCTATCAGCGCAAGCGGTCGCCTAAGCCGCAAAAACGGCAAAAACACCACCTTGGTTTCTTCATTCCCCATGAAACCCGAAATGAAGCAAGAGGTACTCGACTACATCAAAGCCGAAATCTTCCGCATGCAAAGCGACATCCAACCCGAAGAACTCAGCAAAGCAGTCGAATTCATGGTTAAAAACGCAAAAGAAGGCAAAGAACTCAACGGCAGCTGGCTCAACGCCATCGCAGCCACCTCGCTCAACGGCGTTGACACCTTCAACGGCGACATCGAAGTGCTCCAAGCCATCACCGTCGACGACGTTCAAAACTTCATGAAAGACCTCCTCAAACAAGGCAACTACGTCAACTTCGCCCTCGACCCCATCGTAACCGAAGCTCCCGCAGCTGAATAATCCCACTATCCAACGATACACCCCGCGGGGCCG
>CAZBBL010000153.1:0-4189 GCA_964490275.1 uncultured Barnesiella sp. | reverse complement strand
TTGTAGAGGTCGACACGAATATGGGGGAATCCGGCTCCGATTTTCTCGGCAATCTCAACCATTTCTTCGAAGTTGTCGGGCTTTGCAAGCGGTTTCTTTGCCCACGGGTGTCCCTGAACAAACGGCAGGTGATTGAACTTCTCGTCGAAGAAGTCGAAGCAGAGGTCGGTTTGACGGTCGCTGCCTATAAACATCATCTTGCATTTGCCGTCGAAGATGAAAAATTTGTAGTCTTTGAGGTCGTAGCCCGATTCGTCGATCATCAGCGGCTCGGCGATGATGCGAGGCTTGACATCCTTGTAGGGGTATTCGCGGTGCTCGTAGAAATAGTTGCGTTTGTAGCTTTTACGTAGCTTTTTAAGTGCTTTATCGATGTCGAGCGTAGCTTTGTCGTGGCAGATAACCACGCCACCGCTGTCGTGGGTAGTCTTCAATACAAACTGATTTGGCAGCGAGTCGAAGTCGATATCTTCAACTCTGTCCCACACTTTGAGTGTTGGGAAAACATATCCCTCGCCAAGCTTCTTGTTGATGTAGTCTTTGACGAGATATTTGTCGACGTAGTTGGTATATTCGGGGTGGATGTCGTTGAGTTTGAGCCACTGCAACTTCTCGTTGTAGGTGGTAGGATTTTTGATGTTTGGCATCTTGCCCATGCCCGAAAAATATTCGAGTTTGACGAATAAGCGGTCGGGTAAGCATTTTGAAAACAGTCTTCTCAGTACGACACCAAACACCCATGCCGGGTTGGTAAAGGCTTTCTTTGTTTTGTTCATTTAGTAGGTCGAAGGTTGGTTGCCGACAAAGGTACGAAAAATTTTCGCATCTCGTGAAACCTATTGCGCCGGAGAGTAGACATAGGCGCCTAAGTCGGCGGGGTTGTGGAGCGTCAAGCCATATCGGTCGCAGGTGTAGGAGGCGTCGTCGAGCGACGGGTCGGAGGCGGAAATGGCCGGCGACTCATCTTTGAGGCGATAGTCAAACAGATATTCGTTGCGCACGGTGTAGTAGAGCGGGTCTTCGCCCCAAATGCAGTTGATGAAGTTGTCGTCGTCGGAGCCTTCAGAGCGGAGCAAACAACGGCGCAGATAGACGTTTGTGTCGGTGAGGTCGCCGTGAGAAAGCTCGGTGCCGTTGCCATAGATAATAGTGTTGGTGATTTCGGCCGATATGTAGGGCAAGCCTGAAGCGTCGTCGTTGTCGCTGTTGATATGTTCAAACTGTATGGCCGGGCCTCCCAATGCCGTAAACAGATAATAGTTGGCTATGGTGCAATGGTTTATCGTGTGGCTGCCGCCTACGAGATGGAGTATGCCGCTCGAGGCGTCGGCCAGTTCACATCCGATGAGTTGCAAATTGGCGTGGTAGGCGTCGATGATATAGCCTTGTGTATTGCGTATCTGGCAATTTACGATGCGAGCGGTGACGTTGTCGGCCGAGGTGGGGGTGAAGACCAAGCCGTCGACAGAGTTGCGTATCGAGGTGTATTGCAGTAGGTTGCCGGTGGAGTTGGCTCCGAAGTAGAGGCCTCCCCATTGGCCCGACATTAGTTCGTAGGGTATGGAAGCGGCGACGTTGCCGGTGCGGTCGCCGATGAGGTTTACGTTGTTGTCGGCAGTGCCGTTGCTTACCAAACGTCCTTCGATTTTCATGGCCGCCTTGTCGTGGAAATGGATAGTGGTGCCGGGCTGGAGCGTAAGAGTGGCTCCTTGGGCGATGCGCAGGGTGTCGAAGATTTGATAGGGGCTGTCGGCGGTCCAATAAGTGTCGGCCGAGATGGTGAGATTATTGCAGCGCACCACGTTTTGGCCTTCGATATTGAGCACAACGGTTTGAGAAACTCCGTTGGTGACGAAATCGAGGTGGCGGTTGACGGCGACGATGCCGGCAGAGGCGTTTTCGGGGAGCGTGGCTTCGACAAACACATAAATCGAGTCGTTGGGGCGAATCTCGACATTGCTGAATGAGCGAGCCGAGACGCCGTCGACGTTGAGGCGAAACAGATTGTCGTCGTCGTCGCGCAGCGAGATAGAGCTGATGCTAATCACCTTGTCGTGGCGGTTGTAGACGGTGAAGCGCTTCGTCGGTGAGGCGTCGAGGGTGAACACTTGGCCCATCATGAGCGTGTCGGTGGAGAATGTCGGCTGGTCGGCTGATGATGTCGAGATAGAGTCTTCGATACAACCGGTCGGCAGCAGCGATATCAGTATGGTGAGTAGGGGAATTAAATAGGCGTGTTTCATATCGATGGATGTAGCTAAATATATTAACGAGCGCTGCTCCGTTATATTGTATTGGTTTGGACGTTTGCCTGAAAATCACTACCTTTGCACGCTCAAAACACACGGAGTGCTTGCTACCTCCTAAAAAACAAGATTTATGACGAAACCCAAATCACAATTTTCACTTTTGTATCTGACGCTGACCTTGGTGTTCTGCGTCTGCCTTATTATTGCAAACATTACTGAGATTAAAACCGTCGACCTTGGTCCGGTGACTATTACAGCCGGCGTCATCGTGTTTCCTATCTCATATATTATCAACGACTGTATCGTAGAGGTCTATGGCTTTAAGAAAGCCCGACTGACGATATGGATGGGCTTTGGAGCGCTGCTGTTTGTAACGCTGATGCTACAATTGGCACTTGCTCTGCCGGGCTCTAAAGATTGGACCGGCCAAGAGGCTATGCAAGCCATCTATGGCGGTGTGCCACGCATCATGATTGCAAGCTTTATCGCTTTTATCTGTGGCTCGATGGTTAATGCCTACGTCATGAGCAAGATGAAACGTCGCGACCATAAGGGCAACAAGTTTTCGGCACGAGCCATCATCTCGACTCTCTTCGGCGAAGGGATCGACTCGTTGGTGTTTTTCCCGATAGCTTTTGCCGGAGCGTTGCCTTGGGATGTAGTAGTGTCGCTCATTGTCTGTCAAACAGTTATAAAGACGGTATATGAGATACTCGTGCTGCCGGTGACGCTACGCATTGTCAATAAGGTGAAACGCATCGAACAACTCGACACCGTCGACGGCGAAATATCATATAAATGGTGGCGTATTAATGAATTGTAAAGAATATCTCGACGGCATAGAATGGGTGTGGTTTGATCTCGACGACACGCTCTATGATTTTGGCAGCGCCTCGTTGGTGTCGCTCAAGGAGGTCTACGACCAGTGTGGCTTAGACAGATTCTTCGCCTCGCTGCAAGATTGGATTGACCGCTACCACCAGCACAATCCCGTGCTTTGGGAGCTTTACAATCATGGTAAAATCACTCAGGAGCAGCTACGTCACGACCGTTTCTACCTGCCGTTGGTCGAAGTAGGTACGCCATTGGATGAAGTGGAGCGTCTCAATCCTATCCTCGATCGCCTTTATCTCGAAAGCCTCGGACGACAAAACTCGGCCATCGAAGGGGCCGTCGAAACTGTCGACGCTCTGCGTAGGTGCGGCTTACATATCGGCATACTCTCAAACGGATTTTGTGGCGTACAGCATGAGAAACTTAAATCGCTGGGTATCATCGACAAAATCGATTGCATAGTGCTCAGTGACGAAATCTCAGTCAACAAGCCCGACCGCCGATTGTATGACTACGCCTTGCAAAAATCGGGAGCTACGGCTGCTAATTCGCTGATGGTGGGCGACAATCCCGCTACCGATATCGCCGGAGCGTTGGCCGCAGGATGGCGTGCAATGCTGTTTGGCAATCACGACGTAAATCCCTACGATATACCCTCGGCAAAAACCCTCGCCGACGTTCGTAAATTAATAATAGATTGAATCTTATTGAAAAAAAGTTGAGGAGAAATTGCTCCCAATTGAAAAAAAAGTGCGATATTTGCACTTGCAAATCTTGACGGGCGCTCCTCAAGCCTATCAAGTTGTTGTAACCCAGGAACTTAAATAATAACCCAAACAAATAGAAAAAATGACTAAAGCAGACATCGTTAACGAGATCGCTAAAAGCACCGGCATAGAAAAAGCCAATGTGCTTGAGACAATTGAGAAATTCATGGACGTAGTTAAGGATTCACTCGCACATGGCGAAAACGTTTATCTCCGCGGTTTCGGTAGCTTCATCATAAAAGTTCGCTCTGAAAAAACTGCACGCAACATCTCGAAGAACACCACAATCATCATTCCCGAACACAAAATTCCTGCGTTCAAACCCGCAAAAGTGTTCAT
>CAZBBL010000152.1:0-4245 GCA_964490275.1 uncultured Barnesiella sp. | reverse complement strand
CCACTCCTCGGATGAGCCAACTCTGCTTCGACCGTCGCAACGACCACAATTATCCATTTGATAATGAGGCTCTCGACGCTTGCCTTTCCGACTTTGCTGACAGCGATATGCTTATCGTACATTTCCGTGGTCAACACTTGCAAGCTCGCGACCGCTTCCCCAAAGGTTTTGGCTCATTTACAACGGCCGACTACACCTTCCGCTCCGACCTCAATGACTCGCGCCGACAGCAGATGGCCGACTACGACAACGCCACTCTCTTTCAAGACCAAAACATAGCCACCATCATCGACCGTTTCCGCGACGACGACACCATCGTCATCTTCTTCTCCGACCATGGCGAAGAAATCTACGACTATCGCGACCAATATGGCCGTGTACATTGCGAAATGACCGCCGACCAAGCGCGTTGCATGCTTCAAGTGCCTTATTTCGTTTGGGTTAGCGATACCTTCCGCCACAACCATCCCGACAAAACCGCCGCCATCGCCCGTGCCGTCAACTATCCCATACGCAACACCGACCTATCTCACGTATTGCTCGACCTTGCCGGCATCCATACCGCCTCCTTCAATCCCCGCCTCAGTTGGCTCAACGACAACTACGACACTCACCTCCAACGCCCTGTAGACGGCACCTCAACCTACGAACAAATTATGAATCAAAAATAACGCTCTTACCACCTCGTTGGGGCGTCCGCCAGGACGCCGATTTACACGTAACCCCGTACACCGCCAGGTGTGCGGGGTTACGTGTCCAAATTATAAATGGTGTCCGCCAAGGACACCGATTTCTTGCCCACTGCGTAGCTCCCCATTCTCAAGTCCCTACTCGTCGATTTTCGGCAACCTGCTTCTTGCATTGAACCAAAAAATTGTATCTTTGCAATTGTCCAACCCCCGTCAATCGCTATTATGCCGCAAACCACACTCTCATCTTTGCTCAGTCCCCTCAATCGGGCCATAAAACTCTTCGCAAAGGGTTTGTCGCTATTTGCCTTATACCTCTTCCTCCTCGCATTTGCTCAGCTCTTTCACGAAGATGCGGCCCACCCGCTGACGGCTCTCAATCGTGCAGCGACATTGTCGACATTTTCCGCAATCATCTTCACGCTTTGGAGCGTCAACCACCGCATTCTCAGAGCTTCGCTCATAGCCCTACTTTCGCTTTTCAGCCTGTTGGACCTCTATTGCCTATATCATCACGATTGCCGTTTCAACGCCACAATCTTGCAACTGATTCTTTCTACCGACACAGCCGAAGCCGGCGAATATTTCAACAACTACTTGTTGACTGCCAAGACCGCCTCGGCCCTGCTGATGGTCGTCATCCCCGTCGCAGCCCTGCTGACGTTGCAACATTTCTGGCGCAAGTCAATCTACCCCCGCTTGGCCGTCATTTGCCGTCGATGGTTGTCTAAATCCTCTCCGCGCAGAGTAAAAGCGCTCAACCTCGTCATCGCCTACCTCGCCCTGCTGATATTTCTCCGTTCGGTGCTCTATTGCTGTAGCGACCTCAGTCTCAATCAATTGCTGCCAATCGCAGCCGTCGCGTCGGCCATCTTGTTGCTCGGCTATGCTACGGTCGTAAGGCTGTTTCGCCCCAACTCATGGCGTAAAGCCAATGTGATTGCAACTGCGCTATCGGTCGTGATGGTTATCCTTGGCGCCTATCCCATGGCCGACGGCAAAAACATCCAAATCGCCTCTACAATCTACAACTCCTTGCAGAGCATTCCCGTAGCTCTCGCAGTAGTTGGCGACAACTATCTCGATATCAGTCGTTTCACCCAAACCAACCGCCAAGTCGTCGTTGATAGCGCTTCGTCCGCCCGCTTCAAAATCATAGTCATGATAGGGGAGTCGTTCAACAAACACCACGCCCCGCAATATGGCTATCCGCTCAGCACCATGCCCCGACTCTCAGCCGAATCTGATTCAAACCTCTTTGTCTTTACCGACGCCGTCTCCCCATATCGCCAAACAGCCCAAGCAATGCTCGATCTGATGTCGACCAAATCGCTCTCCGACTCTACCGCTTGGGAAGACAACCCCATATTCCCCGCCATATTCCGCAAAGCCGGCTGGCATATCGCCTTGATGGACAACCAATACGTCAAAAATGCCTCCGAGTCGTTCAACTTCTCTTGCTCATATTTCTATTCTACCGACAAGATGAGCCAACTCTGCTTCGACCGTCGCAACGACTTTATGTACGATTTCGACAGCCAAATCATCGACGATTGTCTCGAGAAATTTGCCGACAACGACATGCTTATCGTACATTTCCGTGGCCAACACGTGCAAGCCGCCCAACGCTTTCCCAAAGGCTTTGGCTCCTTTACCGCCGCCGACTACGCCTCACGCTCCGACCTCGACGACACTCGTCGGCAGACACTCGCCGACTACGACAACGCCACCCTCTTCCAAGACCAAAACATAGCCACCATCATCGACCGCTTCCGCGACGACGACACCATCGTCATCTTCTTCTCCGACCACGGCGAAGAAATCTACGACTTCCGCGACCAATATGGCCGCACACAGGGCGAGGTAACCCCCAATATAGCTCGTTGTATGTCGCAAGTGCCTTATTTTGTTTGGGTTAGCGACACCTTCCGCCACAACCATCCCGACAAAGTCGCCGCCATCGCTCGTGCCGTCAACTATCCCATACGCAACACCGACCTGCCTCACGTATTGCTCGACCTTGCCGGCATCCACACCGCCGCCTTCAACCCCCGCCTCAGTTGGCTCAACGACAACTACGACACCCTCCTCCAACGCCCCCTCGATTGCGGTTCAACCTACGAACAAATCATCAACCGCAAATAGCGCTCCCACCACCAATCCACTCATTCTCAAAGGCTTCCATCCTCAATGTAGGGGCGAAATTCATTTCGCCCGCTCCCATTAAACGCCTCATTCTCAAAGGTTTCCATCCTCATTGTAGGGGCGAAATTCATTTCGCCCGCTCCCATCAAACGCCTGATATATTGCCAATTGCGTCGCTCACGCTCCGCTCGGGCGCGATGAATCACGCCCCTACAACCATGGCAAAAATCGTCGCGAGAGAGATAATTCCCACAAAAATCACCCCTCCGTTAAAGAAATTTTTCCGTAATAGTGGATTAATTCGTAAAATAGTGCTAATTTTGTGACGTAATTACGCCTAACAGCACACAATAGCAATTTATCCAAACATTTTAATAATTTAATCCCTCTTAACTTCTATGTGGTTAACAAGCTCATCTGTAGGAAGAAAGTTAGTCATGGCTGTGACCGGCGCTTTCTTAATCCTGTTTGTTACATTTCACGTGTTGATGAATGGAGTGGCACTCTTCTGGCCTACCGCCTACAACGAAGTGTGTCTTTTCTTGGGAGCTAACTGGTATGCCCTCATCGGCTCTGCCATCCTCGCTCTCGGTTTCCTCATCCACATCCTTTACGCCTGCTGGCTGACTTACGAAAACCGTCGCGCTCGTGGCGGCGACCGTTATGCAGTCACTTCTCGCCCCAAATCGGTTGAGTGGTCATCTAAGAACATGCTCGTCCTCGGCATCGTTCTGGTCTGCTTCCTCGCTGTTCACATGTACCAGTTCTGGGCTAAAATGCAGCTCGCTGAAGTGTTGCACCTCGAAGGCGATTTCCCCGCCGGCGCCGGTACACTCTTCATCCACGAAGCTTTCAAATGTCCCGTCACTCTGATTATCTACCTCATCGGTTTCGGCGCCCTCTGGTTCCACCTTACCCACGGCTTCTGGTCTATGTTCCAAACCGCCGGCTGGAACAACGGCATCTGGATGAAACGTCTCCGTTGCATCGGTAACGCTTGGGCTACTATCGTTGTCCTCCTCTTCGCTGTTGAGGCTGTCGTATTTACCATCAGCTCTAAATCAGGCTCTTACATCAACTGCCCCGCACTCCAAGAGCAATACTTCGAAATGGTCGGCGAATCAAACCAAGACTACCCCTTCGAAGTGCTCAACTGCGCCGAATGTGACCTTACCGGTGACAAAACTTGCGACTTCAACGACGAAGTACAAGGCGCCCAAATTGATTCTTCTATCTCAGAAAAATTACAATCCGAACTTTAATACTTATCAGATATGGCAGACATCAAAAATCTTGAAGGGATGATAGACTCTACTCCTATCATGAAAGATTTCGCCGACGTCGAATCTTGCAACCTCCCTGAAAATCAGATTGATTCCAAAATCCCCGAAGGTCCCATAGCTGAAAAGTG
>CAZBBL010000151.1:0-4262 GCA_964490275.1 uncultured Barnesiella sp. | reverse complement strand
GTATTTTTGTTTGCGCACCTTCTCGGCATAGTAATAGTAGTCCCAAGGTTGGATTTTAAATTTGCCACCCTCTTTGTCGACAATCGATTGCATCTCGGCCACCTCTTCGTGTACCTTCTCAACGGTGGGTTTCCATACTCGCATAAGCAAGTTCAGAGCGTTCTCCGGAGTCTTGGCCATTACGTTGTCGGTCATGTAAGATGCAAAGTTGTCGTAGCCCAACAGACGAGCTTTTTTCGAGCGAGCTTGCAATATCTTGTTGATTACCGGACGGTTGTCATATTCTCCCGACGCTGCCAACGAAGTGTAGGCACGATAGATATCGTGGCGCAGTTGGCGGTCGTTGGCATATTGCAGCACGGCCAAGCGACTCGGAGCATGCAGTGTGAACGCCCATTGTCCTTTCTTGCCACGTGCCGCAGCTTCGTCGGCTGCATTGGCAATAGTGGTTTGTGGCAGACCGGCCAAGCGTTTAGCGTCGTCGACAAACAGCGCGTAGGCATTGGTGGCGTTGAGCAGGTTTTTGTTAAATTGCAGATAGAGCGATGTCAACTGTTGGTTAAGAGCCGACAGCTCTTTCTTGTCGGCGTCGTTGAGCAGAGCGCCGTTGCGTACAAATTGCTTGTAAGATTCCTCTACGGCGCGACGTTGAGCCCCGTCAAAACCGAGCTTATCGCGGTTGTCATAGAGATATTTCACACGGTTAAACAAACGTTGGTCCATGTTTACGCCATCGGTATAGGCTGCTACCATCGGGCTCACTTGCTCGTCGATAGCCACCAACTCGGGCGATGAATTGGCCTCGGTCATAGCGTAGAACACATGGCATACACGTTCCAAGATAGGTCCGGCATTGTCCATAGCTACGATGGTGTTTTTAAATGTCGGCGTAGCGGGATTGGTGGCGATAGCTTCAATGTCGGCTTTGGCCTGAGCTATACCCTGTGTGAAGGCCGGCAGATAGTCGTCGATAGTGATTTTGTCAAACGGTGGAATATCCATCGCTGTGTCGTACTTGCTTAGAAATGGATTTTGTGAGCTTGTGTCCATAGTTTGTGCTTGAAGAAGCGGTGCGGCCGCCAAGGCGGCTGCGAGCAATATCTGTTTCATTTATTTAGAGTTAGATTTTCCTAAATGCAAATATAGCCAAAGCCGAGGTAATTGCCACAGCTATTTAACAACTTTTTTAGATTCAACCGTGAATGTCGCAAACACAGGGTAGTGGTCAGACGAGCGTGTTTTCAGATGCCAAATGCTGTCGGCTCGCAGATCGCCCGAGTAGAGGATGTGGTCGATGTTGAAGTAGAAACGGTTTGAATTGTAGGTGATTGTCGGGCCGAACCCTACATCGACAAAGGCGTTGCGCATCTTCCCTGCGGCGAGTGTGCGCATGGCATAGCAATCGTTGATGTCGTTGAAGTCGCCCGCAATGATGCGGCTTTTGTAGGGGAGCGAGTCGAGTTGATGACGTATCATGCGAGCTTGCTCCGAGCGCTTGACAAAAGCGTTGGCGAGCTTCCGGTAAATTTGACGTCCGGCATTCGACCAATCGACCGACTTGCCCCGTGAGGTCATGTTGTGGTAGACGAGCTTGTCTTCTTCGTTAAGCCCGATTGATTGCAGATGAATGCTAATGACCAATATCTCCGTACCGTTGAAATCTACCAACGCACCCTGCACGCCCGACAGCGGTGAATCGTGCTGTTGGAAGTCGACCTCGGTCAACGGATATTTCGACAACACCGCCAACATCTTATCCTCTTGATAGACATAGTAGGGGTAGACCTCGTTGATGGAGTCGATTTGAGCATCGTGAAGCTCGCGTACCGGCGACCCGCTGATGAGACCTATTTCTTGCAGGCAAACCACGTCGGCTCCGCAGTTGATAATCTGACTGGCCGTGCGGTTGGTGTGATTGGGATATATACCTTCAGCATCGCAAAAGCCAAACGTGTTGTAGGTCATCACGGTCAGCCGCTCACCTGAGTCGCGATTGCCAAAGCTTACGTTGAGCGGACAGATATGCACTATCGGCCCTGCCGACAACAGTAGCGCAAGCCATTGTATCAGCGCCATACGTCGATTTACAGCAATATTAATCAGCGCCGTCGCTGCTGTCATCATCAGCCATATCGGAAACGTCATGGCCACCATTGCCGGCAGCGACCACCATTGAGGATTTACCACTCCGCCAAACCCCGATATCAGCTCCATCACTGTCACCAGTGTCGACGCAGTGAGCCACGCCGTCAAGCAGATACGTTTGGTCTTGCGGCGCAGCGCTGTGTAGCGCATATTAGTGGGGTTGTCGTGTAGTGCCATCTATGGCGCAAATTATTTTATGCGACTACTTACGTCAAATAGTTGGCGACGCTCGTCGTCGGTTAGTGATGAATAGCCCGATTTTTTTATCTTATCGAGTATGGCGTCGAGCTTTTGGCGGTCGGCCTCAGTGGCCTTTGCCGATTGCTTGGCGCGTGGTTGCTCTTTCGACTTATAAAATTTTTGTTTCTTTCTCCGAGGGGCCTTGACGCCTCCGACAAAGGTCACAACCCAATCGATAGCCTTGTTAAGCGGTGACGTGATGTCAACTCCGCGGTTCATCATCAGTCCGAATATAGCGCCGACAATTATACCTCCGAAATGGGCCACGTGGCCACCGGCATTGTTGCCGGCCAATCCCAAAGCAAACAATACGATTGCTCCTACGGCAAGCCATTTTAGCTTGACCCTACCAATCAACATCAGCGACACCTCAAAGTCGGGCATTATCAACGCCAACGCTATCAGCAGCGCCATCACCGACGCCGATGCTCCAAGCAGCGGTGTGGCCACGGTGTCAAACCCTGCCGACGCCAACAAAAACAGCAATCCGCCCCCTATACCGCCATAGATATAGAGCGCCATCAGCTGTCGCGGCGTGCATCGCCATGTCAGCAGCTTCCCAAACCAAAACAGCGCCAGCATATTAAATAGTATGTGGAGCGGGTCGTAGTGGGTAAACATATATGTCAGCAACGTCCACGGTCGGTAGCCCAATTCTTGTAGCGACGGTGGCAGAGCCAACGCGTCGACAACCGGATTGATACTGAAGCCTCCGATGATGGCGGCGATGCCGATGAGCCTTATCACGGCAAACACCGCGATGTTTACCACAATAAGCTTCCACAATATGGATAGCGAACGCCATCGGCGTGCGAGGTCTGTGCAATAGTTAGCCATTGACAATGCTTAAAAATACTTTTGTATGATACCTTTTTTGCGCCAATAAAGCAATATGATGATGCCGATGAGCATACCACCGAGGTGGGCGAAGTGGGCCACGTTGTCGCCCGCGCTGTTGCCAATACCTTGGAGCAATTCCAATGCGCCGTAGCCCAATACAAACCATCGAGCTTGCACCGGTATCGGTATAAACATTATGTAGAGCGGTTGACGCGGGAAGATATATCCAAATGCCAACAGCACGCCGAATATAGCACCCGATGCTCCGATTACCGGAGTGTTTATCATCAAGTTGAGTTCACCCATGATAGGATGAGAGAAATTGTAGCCTTGGTGTATCAACTCGTTGCCCCTCTCGGCTACGTATGCCAACTGCTCGGGCAGCAACTTGTCTGAGAGATTTGATATCCAGAGAGCAAACACGCCCTCCTGAATCAACGCCGCTCCGATGCCACACGAGATATAATAAAACAAATATCTGGCCGACCCCAATACTCGCTCTATTATCATGCCAAACATAAACAGCGCAAACATATTAAAGAGCAGGTGGAGAAAATCGACGTGGACAAACATATACGTCACTATCTGCGACGGCAAAAACGTGTCGGCACTAAAATAGTGGAGCGCACATATATCCTCAAACTTCGTTAGCGTTGTCGCCGGAAACAGCTGTAGCGCCAACCAGATAATGACATTTATTATCAATAGGTTTTTGGTTACCGGAGGGAGATTGCGAAATGTTGTACCTAATTGCATATTATATATTACATATTTGTTTGCTGTTGCAAATTTAATCAAAATGTGAAATGACACAGCTATAAAAGTGATAAATTAGACCCCATTCCACAAAATTTGTTGACGCCAAGGTCGCAGATGTGCCCCGGATTTAGCCTTGCAGACGAAGGAGTATAGCGAGCTATTCGACTGAGTCAAAAGGCTAAAGATGGGGTGCAGCTGCGAGACAGTAGTAATTTTAAACAGCAAGTTATTTCAGGACGATACAATGCGTGAAGTCTAATACCAGCGTCTTGGCATTA
>CAZBBL010000150.1:0-4384 GCA_964490275.1 uncultured Barnesiella sp. | reverse complement strand
TTTTTTGATTTTACAAAATCAATGTTGGTTTTGTGGCGCTGTTGTCGCAGTCGCCAAGCTATAGGCTGTGGAGATGCGTGAGGAATTGCGCTTCATTGGCTCTCATTGCAGAGCAGAAATCGGCATAGGATGATGCCTCGCGACTGATTTCTACGCCTAAAATTGACACCGTAGATTGGCTATCTATTATTTTGGACGTCGGGGGCGTTGACTGACATTTCTGCAATGGTGCAACAAAGGCGCCGCGGTCGGCCTTGAGGGCTGCCATGTAGGCCAATATTTGGTGGACATCGTCGCGTCCGGCTTGCGAGACAAGTTCATAGTTGCCCAAGCGTTTATATTTGGCATCGAGCACGTATCCTTGTTTGTAAAAATCGGGGTAGCGACGTCCGGAATAACGGTAGTGGTCACCTGAAGGGTCTTTAAACAGATAAATGGCACCTCTCTCCTTTTTATTTTCCGGGTGAATGAAACCTTCGGGGCTCAAGATTGTATTGAGATATTCCTCCCAGAGCCAAGCGCCGTCAAAGAGTATGCCGTTGATTTCATCGCTGCTTTCGCCATATTTGATTTCTTCCATACGGAGTATGCTGACGCAAAGGCTCTGCAACGGGCGATAAGCGGTGTAGTAAGGGTGGATTTTGCTACGCAAATTGCGTTGGATGATTGGTTGACGCTCGGCTTTGCAATAGGTAGGTGTGCGGTAGACGATGTCGGCAACAGCGTCGATAGTTTCGCTATCGAGAGCGAGAGCAGCACGTCCAAGATGTTTAGTCTTCATCAGTTCGATTGTGTGCCGTATAAGCTGAGTCAAAGAGTTGTCACAGCTATATTCGCGTGTATGATAAGCCACATTGCCGGCAAATGGTATATTGCGAGCGAGATGGCGACTAATATCGATAGTGCCTTTAACATTAGCATCGTTGTGGGTGTAGTTTTGATATTCGCGATATAGTCCTTGTCGCAAAGCTGCTTTAAGCAGGAAAGGAAACATAAACAGCATCATGTCGAACACGTCGTCAGTGTCGCTGCCATAGTTTAGATTAAACACGTTGAGCGACATCACTCGTTGCAACATGTAGTGAAGCAAGAAATCGCCACGACCATTGTCAAACCGCGACTGTATCTTGAGCCGAAGGCCACCCACACCGACAAATCCCATGATATTGCCGGTTTGAATGACTACTTTCTCGGGGCTGTCGGTGGTTTTAAAATTAAGAATTGTCGACTCACTGATGCGGTCGTCACAAGCGCCTAATGAATGTGGGAAGACGAGCAATTTGTCGTTGTCGGCACACAGCTCCGCTATACTCTTATTGGCGATTTTAAATAGAGGCCTGATTGAGTCGCTAATAATCGGACTGCTATAGCTATTATCAAATAGTTTCATTGGCCATGCTCATCTTTTGCGACCATGTCGGAGGCATCTACTGCGGTATTGGTATTGGCATAGGCTTTTGCTAATTTCTGCAACTGCTCTTTCGCGCCACGAAATCCGCGCAAATATTCTTTAAGTAGCGGCGCGATATTCAATTGCCAAAGTTTGTCGAAATCGCCGTTATATTCTTTGAGTTTCAAGAAATAGGCCGGGCCAACCATATATGCGTCGCCCAAGCCGTCGGTCTCGGAGATAGCACGATTGAGGTTTTTCATTCTCGATTTGGCTTCGGTGGCGAGCGTAGAATCCAAAGAATCGTCGAGCATATATGAGGTTTCATCGGGCGTAACCTCTCGCCATGTGAAGCGGCGACGCATCGCAAAATCCATGCTTTCGACCGAACGGTCGATATCATTCATCGTGCCAATGATATAGACATTTTCGGGCACATAAAAACCTTTGGCAAAGACATCGGCCTCGGGCACGAGGTTTTGATATTGTGTTTGAACGCACACCGAGTTGTCGCCACGATAGCCGGGGTCGATGGCATAGAAAAGTTCACCGAAAATTTTTGAAGCCTCACCACGGTTGATTTCATCAATGATAAGAACAAAATTTTTGCGTTCAACTCTATCCAACAATTTTTGTGGTTGAATTTCATTAGATCGCTTTCGCAAAGTTTTAACTATGGCATAAGCATAAGAATCGGGTTGCGTGCCATATTTGCGTCCAAATGCTTTCTTTATGTCGCCCACTTTGTCTAATGGGGTTTTGTTTTTTAGTAAGGCAAGAATATCATCAGCACTTACTCTGATATCACTCGTTTTTGCGTTATTATCATTTCTTACCATGATGGTATGAGCATCCATCCCGGTTATGGTAAACTGGCTGCCACCGGTGATTGCATACTTACTATTCTTGCCAATGGCGTCCTCAACAAATTGCTCGAGGCGTTCTTGCCACGACAATTCTTCACTAAGTATCTCAGGGGTTTTGGCTGAATCTTCGAGATTTCTGATTGCGTCGCTGCAAAACTCTTTAAACACGCCGTCTTTGCGCTCAAAACTTATTTGACCGGTGCCACTATCAATCGGGCGGAGGCCCTCGACGAAGTCGGTGTAATCGTATGACGGGTGGAATTGCACAAATTTAGTCACAGCATTCATTTCTTTGGCAATTGCTTTTGCCATATAGGTTTTGCCGGTGCCAGGAGCACCGGTCAATACCAAGTTTTTGTTAGCGAGCAACAACTCAATATACTCGCTATTGTGAGAGGTTGATTTCGACATGGTTGAATTTTCTCCTAATATAGAGTTGATATAATCGCTAATAGCATTATGTTTGGCATCTAACTGATGTAGGGTTTTTCGATATGCGCCATAGGTAGCTCCATCAAAATCTTTTTCGTCGGTACTTACATATTCAATCCGGTACGAGCACGACGTGAATTTGTCTTCTTTTTTCTCAGACAACCCACCGACGACAACGCCCACAGCTTTCAGGCGAACAAATGGGATATTGTGTTTCGGACCTTTTGTAGAAGAAGATTTCAAAGCGATAACATCGCCCGGCTTAATCGTGCGACACAACTTCAATAAGCTTTGGTCGCTCTTTGAGTCATCCATAAAGATGCCCTCCCAAACCGATTCTTTAATAAATCTATCAATCTGAGATTCAGCGCCAAAGGTATATCCTGCCATCCATGTTTTCTTGCCCTTGCTATTTAGCCATGCATGATATGATATCTCAGGGAAGTTGCTTTCAGCTAACACATGGCTCGATATTTTTGAGGTGACATCGTTGAGCACATTAAAATAGTTGTCGGCATTAAGCTCGCTAACTTTAAATATCTTGATGCCATGTTTTTGAAGATATTCTTGATTTGTTGCATCGAAAGACAGATACTTATATGGTCTAATCCAGAATAGGCCCATCGTAAGATTGCGCCATACACCTTTTTGTTTTAAGGCCACATCAAACCGGCGTTTTAAAGCGTCAGCGTCATTGTGCAGCGCAGAGTCAAACACGTTCCACAAAGGCTCGATATCATCGTAGGCCGACCAACTAAAATACATAGATTGCTGAGGATTTAAAGTTGGTACTCCATCAAAATCTATCGGCAACGAAGCCTCGATATCAAGTTTTTGCTTAAAGTAGGCCAATACATTCATTCGCTTATCATCCGATGTGCCACGATTAAAAATGCCGAACACCGAGAATGGGTCAATATCTTTGAGTTGGCCACCTGTTTCAGATGCTTTAAGATAATTAACATAGTCGTTATCAAGGCCATAAATCAGCTCAATCAAGCGAGATCTGTCGTCTTTAAATTGTAGCAGTTTGTCGGCAAATTCCATATAGAAGTCAGTCCATGTAAAATGCTTGTTCCATCCGAGGTTTTCGATAGCCTTGACAAGTTGTGGTCGCAAGGTCCACTCAAAATTACCATCGGGGGTGTTGACTCCCGGATTCATCGCTACGTTCCAATAAGATGGCTTGTCGGTTTTACTTCCAACGATCTTGAATCGGTTTAAATGCTTAGTGACGTTCTTGCCCAATTGTGTTATACACGTGCTGATTGTTTTGTAGCTACTTGAATCGCCATAATACTTTATAGCCAGGTTTTTACACGTGGCTTTATGCGCCGGTTCGTGATAGAATCGCAATAAGGCTATTCGAGAGTTTATGGTAGTAAGCTTGCTATTTGTCAGTATCTCCTCCCATTCTTCGACTGAGATATTAAGTTCACAAGAGAATGTGCCGACAGGAGATTCGATAGTCGTTATAGTTTCCATGGCAAAATGATGGTTTATCAATTATCATAGTCGCCGGGGCTGATATGATTGTATTTACCGATGTAATGAATAAATATTGATGAGCTAAAATTACAAAATAAGTTTAAGACCGCCAAAAATCCATTGCGATTACAAAAGAAGATATATGCAATCTCTGGGGAATAAAAATTTTGGAGGGGTGATTGAGCAATTGTCGGGTTTGTTTGTTATC
>CAZBBL010000149.1:0-4432 GCA_964490275.1 uncultured Barnesiella sp. | reverse complement strand
AGGCTAAAGATGGGGTGCAGCTGCGAGACAGTAGTAATTTTAAACAGCCGAGATAGTAATCATTCTCGCAACAATTTTTTAACAGGGGTAAATATCCGCTGATAATCAATACACTTGAGAGTCACACCTCTATAAATCTAATCAAGGCTGATAAAGGCTATTCGGGGCGACTATGTGCGTTGCTCGAAAATTATTGACCTATAGGTCCAAAATTTCCTCCAAAATACGCTGCCTTGGCATTAGCAAATTTTGTGGAACGGGGTCTTAAGCCGAGGCAACAATCGCCTCGGCTTAATTTATACCATTATTTATCGCAAAGTAGATATTTTTGATTAATTTTGGACAGCAAACAATCTCCCCAAAAACGATAATGCGAGTCGTATTCATAAATAAATCTGATTTGAGAGGCGGAGCAGCCGTAGTAACATTCCGCTTGGTAAACGCCCTTCGCGCTATAGGCGTCGACGCCCGCCTACTCGTCACCGAAAAACTCTCCGACTCGCCATTCGTCGAAGTGGCAGCCCCGCGCATCTCCATAAAAACAAAATTTCTTCTCGAACGGCTCAAAATCTACCGCGCCAACGGCCACAACCGCGCTACCCTCTTCAAAATCGACGCCGGAGCCTACGGCCTGCCATTAGCCTCACATCCGCTTGTGCGCCAAGCCGACATCGTCTGTCTCAACTGGATAAACCAAGGAATGCTCTCGCTCAACGGCATAAAACGAATAGCCGACTTGGGCAAACCAATCATCTGGACAATGCACGACCTCTGGCCCATGACCGCACTATGCCACCTCCCCGGCAACTGCAAAAACTTCACAGCCAAATGCCACGACTGCCAATTCCTACGATACAAAACCGGCGACTCATCGCTATCAGCCACAATTTGGAAGCGCAAGCAACAACTATACAACAGCACCAACATCCGATTCATCGCCGTCAGCCATTGGGTTGAGCAACAATGTCGCCAATCATCATTGCTCCGCAACGCTCAAATCGACATCATCCCCAACGCATTCCCAATACCACAATACATAGGCAACCGCAACGAATCCGACAAAATACGCATCGTCATGGGAGCCGCCCGACTCGACGACCCCGTCAAAGGCTTCCCCACACTCATAGCCACCTGTCGCCATCTCGTATCAGCCTATCCCGAGCTTGCCTCAAAACTGCAACTCATCACCTACGGAGACATCAAAGACCCACAACTACTCGACCAAATTGCCATCGACCACAGCCATCTTGGCCTCGTCCATGGCGAAGAAGCCATCAGAGCAATCTATGCCAACGCCGACATCGTCATCTCAACCTCCCACTACGAAACCTTCGGCGCCACCCTCGTCGAAGGTCAAGCCCAAGGTTGCATCCCCATAGCATTCGACCATGGTGGCCAAAGCGACATCATTAACCACCTGGCCAACGGCTACTTAGCGCAATACTCCGACGACACCCACATCGCCGCATCTCGCCTCGCACAAGGCATCAATTGGGCCTGCCAACAGCTGTCGCCATCGACACGTCAACGCCTCCATCAATCAGCCTACAACAACTTTTCTGCCCACTCCATAGCACTCAAATATTTGCAAATTTTCAAATCCATAGAGCAAAAAAGATAGTCAAAACTTTGGCAACTCAATAAAAATGAGTAAATTTGCAAGCCATTACGAATTATGCGTCTTACCAACGCCTTATTCAACCGCTTTGATAATTTTACAAAAGAAAACCGATAATGAAAAAAGACATCCATCCCTCAAACTATCGTGAAGTAGTCTTCAAAGATATGTCTAACGAGGAAATCTTTATTACCCGCTCTACCGTAGCTGCCAAAGAAACAATCGAAGTTGATGGCGTCACCTATCCTTTGGTTAAGCTCGAAATCACCAGCTCGTCTCACCCCTTCTTCACCGGCAAACAAAAACTCGTCGACACAGCTGGTCGCGTAGACAAGTTCATGAGCCGCTACGGCAACCGTCGCAAAAAATAATTCTGCGATTTTTTCTAAACGCTTTCGCAAGAGAGTTTGCTTCATACGCATTCTCTCTTGCTTTTTTTATATATTTCCCCTATATTTGCCATTGACTTCGGCAAATATTCGTCCATGGAAAAACTTATGCAATACGTCTGGCAACACCGACTTTTCAACCCCTCAGGGCTGAAAACCGTCGACGGCCGAAGCCTCACAATCATCAACCCGGGTCAACTCAACACCGATGCCGGCCCCGACTTCTTCAACGCCACAATCGAAATCGACCGACAAAAATGGGTCGGCAACATCGAAATCCACGTCCGCGCCAGCGACTGGTTCCGCCACAAACACGACCGCGACCGCGCCTACGACAACGTAATACTCCACGTCGTCGACAACGACGACATGATTATCAAACGCGCCGACGGCTCTCCAATCCCACAGATGCAACTTTCTTGCTCCCCAACACTCAACGCCGACTACCACCATCTTACCGACACATCGCCCGCCCAACTCTCTTGCGCCGACGCCATCAGCCAAATCCCTAAAGTATTTATCACCGACTGGATTGATGCCCTCGCCTACGAACGCATCCAACAAAAAAGCGACCGCATCGACACCCTCGTCAAAAACTCAGCCGGCGATTGGGAACAAGCATCATACATTACAGTAGCCCGTAGCCTCGGATTCTCTACCAACTCCGACCCATTCGAACGACTTGCACGCGCTACACCCATCAGATTTCTTCGCAAACATTCCGACTCAATCATCACCCTCGAAGCATTCCTCTTCGGCCAAGCCGGATTACTCGAAAAAATCAGCCCAACCGATAGCTACGCCTCAGGATTAGCCCGCGAATACAAATTCTTAGTCAATAAATTCGGACTCCGACGCCCCGACTTCCTCGGATGGAAAATGTCAAAAATGCGCCCACAGAACTTCCCTTATCGACGCATAGCCCTACTGGCACAAATGATATTCGACGGATACTCCATCATGTCTAAAATCGCCGCCATACAATCAATCGACGACGCACGCAAAATCTTCAACCACAAGCTCACCGGCTATTGGGTTAACCACTACACCTTTTCAGGACAGACCATCCCCTACGACATCAACCTCAGCCGTGCTTCAATCGACCTGCTCATCATCAACGCCGCCGTCCCACTCCTCTACTCCTACGCCATCGCACATGGCGACCTCGACCGAGCCGAATTTGCAGTCGACCTACTACATCAACTCAAGCCCGAAAGCAACTCCATGATTACAATGTTTGCCAACAACGGCATCAAAAGCCACGACGCGTTTACCTCACAAGCCCTCATACAGCTACGCAGAGAATACTGCGAAAAACGCAAATGCCTATTCTGCCGCATCGGGCACCGCCACCTCGCCGGCTGCGCTATACGCAAATAGCTGATTCCCGGCCCATTATCTGGGCATCAACGGTCCCATCTTAGGAGGCGCAATCGTCGGATTGCCACTATTGCCATGGCGCGACTCCGCCGCACCCCTGAAAATATTAAACAAAATACCGCCGACATCTACACCAAGCTCCGCACCATTATTAAAACGATAATATGGCATCACAATCGGCTGTACGCGACCACGCGAACCACCCATTACATAATTAGCTTCTGCACCGACCTTTACACCAAATTTACTGTCCGCGAAACGATAATTCAAAAAACCGCCAAAAGAAGAATAACCTACAAAACCAAGCGCAGCAGGCTGATATATACCCGTTTGCGATTGATATTGACCAAACGCCGTCAAACTTAGATTGTCATTAAAACGATACGTCACCGACCCACCATATCCCCATTGAGTCCACAACCCCCGAAACGTAGCATACTTCGTAGCAGTCCCATAAGCTGTGAAAGAAAAATTGCCCACATGCTGATATAAATTCAAAATTCCACGATCAATACCCATCAGCCCCGGCAACGACTCAGCGCTCCCGGCAGCCGTCAATCCACCACCATTCCAACTAAATAAATCAGACTGACCGCGATAAAACAGAGGAAAATACACCATCCTTGCCGGCGAAAACTTCGCAACACTGTCTCGCAATGAAACAGACACATCATTCACAGGCTCAATACCATTCTCAACCCTACCAATACCTTCGGCAGTAATAATCGAGGAATTAATCGACTGATTTAAACCATTTTGCAACGAATCGTTACGCTCAACTTGAGCGCACATACACAACGGAATAAGCAAACCAAAAGCAGCAAAAAATCGTTTCATAATGCGAATATACTTCAATATCTCTCACAAATATACATCATTCCTCCAAATATCGCAACCATTTCGACTTAAACTCGCCCCAAACAGACACACAGATTCCCATCCTCAATTAGTAGCGAAATTCATTTCGCCAGCCCACATCAACAACCAATAAACCAAGTGAATATCGTCGCGAGAGCGACGAATTTGTAGGTAACCGAGGAGAAAG
>CAZBBL010000148.1:0-4514 GCA_964490275.1 uncultured Barnesiella sp. | reverse complement strand
CCATCAAACGCCTGAAATCTTGCTCCAAGCGAAAAACTATTGCAAAATGGCTTCACATTCAAAATTTTTTATTTCATTTGCGATATGAAACCACTCTATTTCGCCATATCATTGTTAGCACTAACAGCTTGTAGCCTAAGCGATAAAAAGCAACCGTCGCCGCCTCCTACAGCAGCCGACCCCGTCGAGGAAACCATCGACGACGATTTCTACTATCCCGACGACGACACCACGGCAGCCTCGCCACGCTCCACCAATAGCTTCACAACCCAACAAGAAGCCTACGACGAAGGCTACGCAAAAGGTCAACAAGAAGGCTACGACGACGCCTCCAACCACCTGCGCTACAGCGACATCAACGACGATCAATCGCCATGCGAAGGCTTTGCCGAAGCCTATTCCCGCGGGTATGCCGACGGCTATCACGACGGCTACATCCAAGGCCTCGCCTCCGATAGCGACGACGAAGACTTCGAACCAACCGGCTCATCTTCTTCCCACGGCATCTATATCCCACCAAGCCGCCGATGACCCTCCCATCAAGTTGCACTTTTGCTTCCAGTTTCTTATCTTTGCAGCTACTTTAAAATAGTATTATGAGAGAAAAAATGACGGTAGGCGGAGCTTGGAGACGGATGGCGGTGGCTGTCGCTCTGACGGTGGTGATGGCGCTGACGGCGCCTTTGCTGTCGGCTCAACCGCTTCTAAATAGAGCTGCTAACACATCATCTCAAGTCGCCCCTAAAACTTCATCACAAGCCCGCAAGGCTACTGCCCGCGGAGCTATATCTACCCACGAACGTTTCCACGTGAAGTCGCCAAAGCCGGCTGCCCATGGCGCTGTAATGCACGCCAAAGTCGAACCTCAACCAATGGCACCTGCCGACAACAACTCGCGCTCTGACGCTGTTTCGGGCGCTGCTGTCGACCCTGCCACGTTGCCAACGGTGAGCCTTATCACGTGTGGCCCCGGCATGAGCAACTACCTGCTCGAGGGACATTCGGCGCTGCGCTTGCGCTATCCTTCGGGTGTCGACATGGCTGTCAACTGGGGCTTGTTTGATTTTACTACACCCAATTTTGCATATCGTTTCATAAAAGGCGAAACCGACTATATGGCCGGGGCCGACAGCTATGAGCGTTTTGTGGCCTCTTACCGCGCATCCGGTCGCTATGTCAAGGAGCAACTGCTCAATCTCACTGACGCTGAAAAGGCTCGTTTAGTGGCTCTGATTGAGGAAAATCTACGCCCCGAAAATCGCACATATCGCTACAACTACGTGGTTGACAACTGTGCCACTCGTCCGTTGGCGATGATTGAACGCGCTTTGGAGGCCGACAGCTGTGCCTTGGCCTTCGATATTGAGTCGCAACCTACTACATGGCGCCGCGAGATGCGTCAATATCATAGCCAATATCCGGCTTATCAGTTGTTTATCGACTTGGTGCTCGGCTCGGGCCTCGATAGCGAAATCTCGCTTCGCGAACGTGCTTTCGCGCCGATTTTCCTCAATACGCTGGTGGCGAATGCCCGTGTCGTTGACCCCTCGGGCAATTCTCGCCCATTGGTGGTAGGCGACTCGGTAGTCTGCCCACAGACAATCAATCCGGTAGAGAAGGGGCCGTCGCCTTGGCTCATCGTAGCTTTGCTGACGGCGCTAAGTGTCTGGGTGACAGTGGCCGACCTGCGTCGCAATCGCGTGTCGCGATGGTTTGATGCGCTGTTCTATGGATTGTTTGGCTTGGTCGGATTGCTGCTGACATTCCTCATTTTTGTCTCGACCCACGAGGCTACGTCGCCCAATTTCAACTATCTGTGGCTCAATCCGCTTGCGCTGATAGTGCCGGCGCTAATCTTATTTAAACGCGCCAAAAAAGTTGTTTTTTACTATCAAATTCTTAACTTTGTCGCCGTCGTAGTGTTTGTCATCGCCTATCCGCTGTTGACTCAGGTCGGCAACTGGATGTTTGTGCCGTTGATAGCCGGCGACTTACTATTGTCAGGACGATATATTTATCTAAATCGAGAATTCCTATCGCGAAAATGAGTTTCAAAGAGCGACATTTGCCAATCAGTTTGGCATGCGTGTTGGTTGCCTCAATGGCGACCATGACCGTTGTTGCCCAGAAACCGGGTCGCCGACCTACGTTGGTCGTCGGCATAATGATTGACGGTCTCGACATCGACAAGGTGTATCAGCTGCGCGAGCATTTCGGCGCCAATGGGTTCAACCGCTTGCTCGACAAAGGCGTCACAATCACCGACCTCGACTATGGTAGCCACCTCGACGATGCAGCCTCTACGGCCGTAGTGTTTACCGGGGCAGCGCCTTCGGTAAACGGCATCCCCTCGGCCACGCTCTTCGACACAGCTTCGCGACGCCAACGCTCTGTGTTGCTCGACGCTTCGCAGATTGGCAACTTCACCGACGAAACCCTCTCGCCGGCTTCTATCAGGGTGTCGACGCTGGGCGACGAAGTGAAAATCGACGCCGGCGGTCTCGGTGCAGTCTATTCCATATCGCCCGACGCCACCCAAGCCATCATCATGGCCGGCCACGCTGCCAACAATGCTTGTTGGATCACCAACAACACCGGCAAATGGGCCACCACAACCTACTACAAAGAGCTCCCCTCGGCGATACAGAGCATCAACCATCGCACCCCGTTGTCGCAGCGCCTCGACACGCTCACGTGGCGTCCGTTGCTCGACGGCAAAAAGCTCGCCGACTTGCCCTCATATAAGCGTATCTACCAGTTTAGTCACGCTTATCCTCGCACCTCGGTCACGCGCTATGCAGCCTACAAAGCCTCAGCACCCGTCAACACCGAGGTGACAACAATCTCTGCCGACTATATCAAGCTCATGTCGTTGGGTAAGCGTGAACCCGTCGATATGCTCAACATATCCTACACGCTGCAACCCTACCTCTATAGCAACGATGCCGACACGCGTGCCGAGCAAATCGACAGCTACATACGCCTCGACCGCGACCTCGACCGCCTGTTTCGCTCAATCGACGCTTCAGGCCCGGGCATGGACAACACCTTGATTTTCATCGCCGGTACGCCTCAAAGCTCCGACGCCTTGCCCGACGATAAGAAATGGAAAGTGCCCACCGGCGAATTTTCGCCCTCTCGCGCCGTCTCGCTGCTGAAGATGAACCTCATGTCGATTTTCGGCAACGGCGATTGGGTTGTCGGCTACCACGACCGCCAAATTTATCTCAACCGCGCACTCATCAAAGAGCGTGGCCTAAGCCTCGACGATATGCGCCGTGAGTCGGTCGACTTCTTGCGTCGCATGAGCGGCGTCACTTATGCTGCCACCGTCGACCAAGTAGTGTCGGCCTATCCCGCCGCCGACAATCCCTATCCCCATCCGCGCAACGTCGACATCGACACCGCCGGCGACATTTTTCTCACCGTCGCCCCGGGTTGGGTTATAGCCGAAGAATCATCAACCCCGGCTACCGTACAACGCTACGGCAACGCCTCTTCGGCCGCCTTTATCCTCTATCCATCCATCTCGGCGCAAACAATCACTCTGCCGGTCGACGCTCGTGCTATCGCTCCGACCGTAGCCGCCGTCATGCGCATCCGTCCCCCGAACGGTTCTCAAGTAGCGCCATTGCGCTTTTGAACGGCTCTAATTGCCGATAATTCAGAGATTTTCATTATATTTGCACGTTGATATGCGCACGTATGCACGCGCGGCCGTCGCGCTATAGCTGCCATGAACGCTGTCAACCGTCTGTAACGTAAATAATTAAACTAATCATAAAATGTCATTCTCAACAATTCTGAGCAAACTCTTCGGGAACAAATCGCAACGCGACCTCAAGGAGATTCAACCAATCCTTGATAGCATCCTCGCCATTGGTCCCGAACTGAAAAACCTTACCAACGACCAATTGCGCCAGCGCATCGACCAAGTGCGTGCCGAAATCGCCCAAGCTACCGCTACCGACGAGCAGGCTATCGCAAAAATCAAGGCCGAAGTCGAAACATTGCCCTTCGACCAGCGTCAACCGCTTTGGGACCAAGTAGACAAACATGAGAAAAACATCCTCGACATACTCGAGGACCAGCTCAATAAACACCTCCCCGTAGTTTTCGCCACCATGCGCGAAACTGCCGCTCGCTTTGCCGCCAACGAACAAGTTGTAGTCACCGCCACACAGCTCGACCGCGATTTGGCAGCCCGTGGATGCGACTTCGTCAGCATCGACGGCGACAATGCTATCTGGAAAAACCATTGGATGGCCGGTGGCAATGAAATCAAATGGGATATGGTCCACTACGACGTGCAGCTCATCGGTGGTATCGTGCTCCACCAAGGCAAAATCGCCGAGATGGCTACCGGTGAAGGTAAAACCCTCGTCGCCACTCTGCCGGTGTTCTTGCGCTCACTGTCGCGTCGCGGCGTCCACGTAGTCACCGTCAACGACTACCTCTCAAAACGTGACTCTGAATGGATGGGCCCGCTCTATATGTTCCACGGCTCTACCGTC
>CAZBBL010000147.1:0-4618 GCA_964490275.1 uncultured Barnesiella sp. | reverse complement strand
GCGGCGGAGTTGATGGATTAGTTTTTTCATTTGCTCGCAAAGATAAGGCGGGCAGCAGGGGAAAGGGCGACAAAATATCACTTTTGTCGTGGTTTTGAGGGCGTCGGGCACAAGCGACTACCTCTCGGCACTCGAATGTGTTTGTTGTTGCTACCGAGGAGACGCTCGCTGCGCTCGCTTTCTCCTCGGTTAACTACATGTTCGTCGCTCTCGCGACGATATTTGCGTGGCATATAGGCGGTTGATGGGGGCGGGCGAAATGAATTTCGCCCCTACAAACATAGTGCATACCTTTGAGGATGAGGTGCTTGAGGTGGGCCGGATGGCCGGTGGCTCCGCTGATATGCGCCGCTTGGGGCGTGATGAAAAAAAGCAGGCTCGCGTAGGGTGGCGCGGGCCTGCTTTGGTGTTGGTGTATCTTGCTCCCCGTGGGATGGGGGAAGGTTGATGTCGATGGGGTGAAATTATTCGAGTTCGACGTGTGTGCCGACGATGTGGAGGTTGGCGCCACGTACGAAGTCGATGATTTCTTGACGTTCGGGAATGTCTTCGACGTCGGCTTCGACACGACGAAGGGCGTTGAAGACGGAAGTGCCCGATTGATAGATGTGTCGGTATGCTTTAGCGATTTCGTCGATATGCTCGTCGGAGATGTTGCCTTTGCGCATGATGTAGGCGTTGACGCCGAAGTAGGTGGCGGGGTTGTGGGCGAGGATGACGTAGGGAGGTACGTTGCCGGCGATGCGGCATCCGCCTTTGATGAGCACCCATTTGCCGACGCGCGAGTTTTCGTGGAAGACAGAGTTGGACGAAAGGATTGAGCAAGAGCCGATGGTGACGTATCCGGCCATGCAAACGCCGTTGCCGATGACAGATTGTCCTTCGATGTTGCAGTCGTGGCCGATATGGCATTTTGCCATGATGAAAACGCCGTTGCCGATGCGTGTGCCGCCTTGGGCGGTGATGCCGCGGTTGATGATTACGTTTTCGCGGATGGTGTTGTCATCGCCGATGTAGACGTAGGTCATTTCGCCTTTCCAACGGAAGTCTTGAGGTTCGGCACCGATGATGGCGCCGTTGAAAACTCGGTTGTTTTTGCCCATACGAGTGCCTTTCATAATGCTTACGTAGGGGTATATTTCGCAGCCGTCGCCGATTTCGACGTCTTTGTCGATGAAGGCGAAGGGGTGGATTGTAACGTTGTTGCCGATCTTAGCTGAGGGGTCGACGTGTGCTAAAGGGCTAATCATGGTGGTTGTTTTAAGAGGGTTAATTATAAGTGGGTTAACGACCTCCGCCAAGGGCTTGGTAGAGCTGTATTACCGACTGAGCTTTTGCCAGTTCGCAGTTGAGTTGCGACATTTGAGCTGAGAGCAGACTCGATTGTGCTGACAAGATTTCGAGGTAGGTAGAACCGGCAGAGCTGAAGAGTTCCTTGGTGTAGTAGACAGATTTTTGGAGGTTGTCAACTTGTTCGACGAGGTAGACGGCCTTTTCGTTGTTTTTGTCGTAGGCAGTCAGGGCGTTAGATACTTCGGCCGAGGCGCTCAACAGGGTGTATTCAAAGTTGTTGAGGGCTTGTTTTTGGCCGGCTTTAGCTGCTTCGAGGCGGGCGTAGTTTTGACCGCGAGAGAAGAGAGGAGCGGCCAGGGTGCCTGCCAGCGATGCAAACCATGTGCCGGGGTTTTGGATTACGCTGCCCAGAAGGTTGGTGAATCCATATCCGGCGGTGATAGTAAGGCCGGGGTAGAAAGCGGCACGGGCCTGGTTGGTGGCGTAGTATGCGATAGCTACCGACTCTTCAGCGGCGCGTACGTCGGGGCGAGCGGCGAGCTCACGCATGGGGACGCCGTCGCGGAAGATGGCGGGTGCTTGGAGGCGAGCGTCGGGCGAGATGTTCCATTTCTGGGGCATTTCGTTGAGGAGCAGTGAGAGGGTGTTGTATGCTTCGTCGAGCGAGGTTTCGAGGTCGGTGATAGCGGCGAGGATGCTGAGGTAGTTTGCTTGGCTTTGAACTACGGCGGCCTCGTTGGTGCGGCCGGCGAGTTTATAGTTGCGCATCACTTCGACGTTTTCTTTCCAGATTTCGGCGGTTTCGCGGTTGAGCTGGAGTTGGCTTTCGAGGGTAGCGATAGCGTAGTAGCAGTTTGCGACGCCGCCGATGATTTGAGAGCGTACGGCTTGAGCGTAGTCTTGAGCTTGGCGATAAGAGGCGTCGGAGCTACGTTTGTTGTTGAGGAGTTTGCCGAAGATGTCTACTTCCCAGCTTGCGGTCAAGGGTATGGTGTAGTTCCATCCGGTGAGTTTGCCGTTGGCAACAGAGGATGCGCCGCCGGTGGGGGTAAAGGCGAGCGAGGGGAAGTAGCTCATTCGAGCACCGCGCATATTGGCATGCGCGATGTCGATATTGAGTTTGGCGTTTTCGAGGTTGACGTTGTTTTGGAGGGCGCGGTTGATGAGGTCGACCAAAGCGGGGTCGGTGAATACCTCTTGCCACTGGAGGTTGCCGAAGGCCGTGGAGTCGGGTTGGCTGTCGCGAGCTTCGACATATTCGCTCTTGAGGGCGTCGTCGGTTGGCATCTCGAATTTTTTGTAGAGGTTGCAACCGGTAGCTGAGAGCAGCAGAGCGGAGGCAATGGCTATTTGCGAGATATATTTGAGTTTCATAAGAGAATGTTAGAGGTTTACGGTTTGACTTAGCGAGAGTATTGTTCGATTTCGGCGCCGATGCCTTCGTTGTTGGTGTCTTCCCATTTGATGGGTGAGATTTTCTCTTGGATTTTCTCGAAGATAACGAAGAGGGCAGGCACGATTAATACTTGCAGAATCATACCAATCAACATACCGCCTACGGCGCCAGTACCGAGGGCGCGGTTGCCGTTGGCACCTACTTCGTGGGCAAACATCATAGGCAGAAGGCCGATGATGAGGGCCAGAGAGGTCATGATGATAGGACGCAGACGAGCAGAGGCTCCGGCGATGGCGGCTCCGACGATCGACATACCGGTGCGGCGGCGTTCGACGGCAAACTCGACGATGAGGATGGCGTTTTTGGCCAACAGACCGATAAGCATGATCAGGGCGATTTGGAGGTAGATGTTGTTTTCGACGCCGAAGATTTTGGCGAAGATAAACGAGCCCATCAAGCCGAAGGGGATAGAGCAGATAACGGCCAAGGGGAGGATGTAGCTTTCGTATTGAGCTGAGAGCAGGAGGTAGACGAAGAGCAAGCAGAGGCCGAAGATGATGGCGGTAGAGTTGCCCGAGGTGTTGCCTTCTTCACGTGTCATACCGGCGTATTCGTAGCCGTAGCCTGTGGGGAGGGTTTCTTTGGCAACTTCGGCGATGGCGTTGAGGGCGTCACCCGAGGAGTATCCGTCGGCGGGTTGACCGGTGACGGAGATAGATTGGAACATGTTGAAACGGTTGAGCAAGTCGGGACCGTAGACACGCGAGAGGGTGACGTAGTTTTCGATTGAGGCCATTTCGTTGCCGTTGCGCACCTTGATGCTTGCGAGCGTTTCTGGGGTAACGCGTGCGGCGGGGTTGGCTTGCATCATTACGCGGTAGATTTTACCGAAGCGGTTGAAGTTGGAGACGTACATACCACCATAGTATCCTTGGAGGGTAGTGAGGATGGTAGTGGGGCTGATGCCGGCTTGCTTACACTTGGCAGCGTCGATGTCGACCATATATTGGGGGAAGGTCGGGTTGAAGGTGGTGTAAGCGGCCATGATTTCGGGGCGTTGGTTGAGCTGAGCCAAGAATCCTTGCACGATGGTGAAGAATTCGTTGATGTCGCCGCCGGTGCGGTCTTGCATTTTGATTTCGAAACCGTTGGTGACGGAGTAGCCCGAAATCATAGGCGGAGCGAAGATCATGACGCGGCCGTCTTTGACGAGCTGTCCGGTAGCGCCGTAAAGGCGTTGGATGATGTTGGTAGAGCTTTCGCTTTCGTCGCGTTCTGACCAATCTTTGAGTTTTACGATGAATGTACCGTAGGTAGCGCCTTGTCCGGCCAAGAAGCTATAGCCGGCAATCATTTGGCTATATTTCACGCCGGGGGTTTGTTGGATGATTTCGTCGACTTGGTCGAGGACTTTACGGGTGCTTTCTTGAGATTGACCCGGGGGCATATCGACCATACAGAAGATGACGCCGGTGTCTTCGGCGGGTACCAAGCCGGTAGGTGTAGTAGCCATCATCCAAACCAGCAGGAAGAGCGAAGCCACGAAGGTAGAGATTGAGAGGATTTTGTGGTTGGCGAAGAATCGTGTGGCTTTGTTGTAGATGTTGAGGATTTTGTTGAAGCCTGATTCGAAACCTTGGTGGAAACGTTTGTTGAAGATACCCATCACGGCGATAAGGGCCACGGCGTAGGCGATGATTCTTTGGATGGTGCTTTCGCCGGTGTACCAACCGAGCACCATGAATGTGACGGCTGCGCAAACGAAGATAAATGTAACGATGGGATGGATATTGAGGGTGAAGGCTTTGCGATAGCGGCCTTTCATAGTGGAGCGAGCGGTAGCCATAGCTTCGCCGATGCGCTCTTTTGTAGACATCGGTTCTTCGCCTTCAGCGACGTGGGGCTTGAGGAAGAGGGCGCAGAGGGCCG
>CAZBBL010000146.1:0-4714 GCA_964490275.1 uncultured Barnesiella sp. | reverse complement strand
AAGCCAACCACGAATTTCTCAGGCCGACAAAGAGCCGAAAACTAAATTTTGAGGTTGAGAGATTGCCGTTTAAAGATTGTTTAGTATCTTTGCAGTCGGAAAACATTTTCACCATTCAGAATGGAAATTATTAGAACTGTCAACGACATACAACTGCTATGCAAAAATGCGCGTAACCAAGGCAAAACCATAGGATTAGTGCCTACAATGGGTGCGCTTCACGCCGGCCATGTATCTCTCATCGACCGCGCGCGCAAAGAAAATGATATTGTTGTGGTCAGCGTTTTCGTCAACCCCACACAATTCAATAACGCCGACGACCTTCGCACTTATCCTCGCACCGAAGAGGCTGATTGCCAAAAACTTCAAGCCGCCGGTGTCGACTACGCCTTTATCCCATCCGTCGAGGAAATATATCCCGAGCCCGACACGCGAGTGTTTGACTTGGGCGAAGTAGCTCAAGTAATGGAAGGCGCTATGCGCCCTGGCCACTTCAACGGCGTAGCTCAAATCGTAAGCAAGCTCTTCGCCATGGCCTCCCCCACACGTGCCTACTTTGGCGAAAAAGACTTCCAACAAATCGCCGTAATACGCAAAATGGTCGAGCTCGAAGGCTTTGATTTAGAGATTGTTCCATGCCCCATCAAGCGCGAAGACGATGGCTTGGCCCTGAGCAGCCGCAACGTGCGCCTCAACAGCCAACAACGCCAAATCGCGCCCGAAATCCACCGCGCCCTACTCGACAGCCTCGACTACGCAAAAAACCACACCGTAGCCCAAACCATCGACTACGTCACTTCGCGTATCAATGCTATCGACGGCATGGAAGTTGAATATTACCAAATCGTTAACCCGTTGACAATGCAGCCTATTAGCGACTGGAGCCAAGCCCCCTATGGCGAAGCCGCCGGTTGTATCACCGTCTATGTAGGCGAAGTCAGACTTATCGACAACATAAAATACACTATAGCCAAATGATACAGGTACAGCTCCTGAAATCCAAAATACACAGAGTCACTGTCACACAAGCTCGTCTCGACTATATCGGAAGCATCACTATCGACCGCGACCTGATGGACGCCGCAGGCCTCTTCGAAGGCGAACGCGTTTACATCGTCAACAACAACAACGGCGAACGCTTCGACACCTATGTCATCCCCGGCGAACGTGCTTCGGGAGTCATTTGCCTTAACGGCGCTGCCGCTCGAAAAGTGCAGCCCGGCGATATCGTTATCATCATGGCCTATGCCATGGTGCCCATCGAAGAAGCCAACGACTTCAAGCCAAAAGTGATTTTCCCTCAGACCGAAACCAATCGACTGCTCTAAACTTCATCATTCTAAACAATCTTACCCCCACTGATATATGTTTGAAAATCTTAGCGAGAAACTCGAACGCAGCTTTAAAATCCTCAAAGGACAAGGTCGCATCACCGAAATCAACGTCGCCGAAACCCTCAAGGACGTGCGCCGCGCTCTTCTCGACGCCGACGTCAACTATAAAGTAGCCAAAACGTTCACCGACACCGTTAAGCAAAAAGCTATCGGCCAAAACGTTATCAACGCCATCAAGCCTCAAGAATTGATGGTGAAAATCGTCCACGACGAATTGGCACAACTCATGGGTGGCGAAACCGCTTCACTCAACCTCTC
The DNA here is from genome assembly GCA_964490275.1 of uncultured Barnesiella sp. Lineage (GTDB taxonomy): Bacteria > Bacteroidota > Bacteroidia > Bacteroidales > Muribaculaceae > JAGBWK01. The sequence goes on along the minus strand of CAZBBL010000146.1, from coordinate 3,062 downwards.
CGGCAACCCCACAGTTATCCTTATGTCGGGTCTGCAAGGTTCCGGTAAAACCACATTCTCCGGTAAGATTGCTAAAAAACTCAAATCTGAAAAAGGCCGCCGCCCTCTGTTGGTCGCTTGCGACGTCTATCGTCCCGCCGCCATCGAGCAGCTCAAAGTCTTGGCCCAACAGATTGAAGTGCCCGTCTATACCGAAGAGGGCAACAACAAACCCGTCGAAATAGCTCAAAACGCTATCAAATATGCCAAGCTCAACAACCTCGACTTGGTAATCGTCGACACCGCCGGTCGCTTGGCCGTTGACCAACAAATGATGGACGAAATCGAAGCCATCAAAAACGCCATCAAGCCTCAAGAAACACTGTTTGTCGTCGACTCTATGACCGGTCAAGACGCCGTCAACACCGCCAAAGAGTTTAACGACCGCCTCGACTTCGACGGCGTAGTCCTCACAAAACTCGACGGCGACACCCGCGGTGGTGCAGCCCTATCGATACGCACCGTAGTCACCAAACCTATCAAATTTGTAGGTACAGGCGAAAAACTCGACGCCATCGACCAATTCCACCCCGCTCGTATGGCCGACCGTATCCTCGGCATGGGCGACATCGTCTCTTTGGTCGAACGCGCTCAACAACAATACGACGAAAAAGAAGCCGCCGAGCTCCAACGCAAAATCCTCAAAAATCAATTCAACTTCAACGACTTCCTCAACCAAATACAACAAATCAAAAAGATGGGCAACCTCAAAGAGTTGGCCTCTATGATTCCAGGCGTTGGTAAAGCCGTTAAAGACTTGGATATCGACGACAACGCCTTCAAAGGCGTCGAAGCCATCATCCGCTCAATGACCGAAGCCGAACGCCAAAACCCCGAAATCATCAACGGCAGCCGTCGCAAACGTATCGCTAACGGCTCGGGCACAACCCTCCAAGAGGTCAATCGACTGCTTACTCAATTTGAGCAAACTCGCAAAATGATGAAAGCGGCATCGTCGATGAAAAACCCGATGAAGATGATGCAGGCAGTGCGTCAAGCTCGCAAGATGCGTCGTTGATACCCCCCACCATCAACGACCCACCCCCTACGACTACTACACACCTTATAATACATACTTACAATGAAATTAATCGACGGAAAAATGGTGGCCGCTCAACTCAAGCAAGAGATTGCCGCCAAAGTTGAAGAAATGGTAGCCGCCGGCAAAAAACGCCCCCACTTAGCCGCAATCTTGGTGGGACACGATGGTGGAAGCGAAACTTACGTTGCAAACAAAGTGAAATCATGTGAGCAATGCGGATTTAAATCAACGCTCATTCGCCGCGAAGACGACATCACCGAAGACGAACTACTCCAACTCGTCGATCAGCTCAATAACAACCCCGACGTCGACGGATTTATCGTACAACTCCCCCTCCCACGCCACATCTCCGAACAAAAGGTAATCGAGGCAATCGACTATCGCAAAGATGTCGACGGATTCCACCCCATCAACGTCGGACGTATGTCTATCGGCCTGCCTTGCTTCAAATCGGCCACCCCGGCCGGCATCATGGAGCTCCTTCGTCGCTACGAAATCGAAACAGCCGGACGCCGTTGCGTTGTGCTCGGCCGCAGCAACATCGTCGGCAAACCCGTAGCCACACTCTTGATGCAAAAAGCTTATCCCGGCAACGCCACCGTCACCGTCTGCCACAGCGCAACCCCCGACATTAAAGAAATCTGCCGCCAAGCCGACATCATCATCGCTGCTCTTGGCCAACCCGGATTCGTCACAGCCGACATGGTCAAACCCGGCGCAACAATCATCGACGTAGGCACAACTCGCGTCCCCGACGCTTCTCGCAAAAGCGGATTCCGTCTTTGTGGCGACGTCGACTTCGAAAACGTAGCACCCCTATGTAGCTATATCACCCCCGTCCCCGGTGGCGTTGGCCCCATGACCATCGCCTCGCTGATGAACAATACGCTCTTAGCCGGTAGCCACGAAATTTACGACTAATCTCTTCACTCAGCCATGTTTCTCTCTCTCTTCAACTTCATATTGGCCCTGACGATTCAGGCCATCAACCCCCACGCTACAATCTTATTTGCCGGCGACGCAATGCAGCATCAAGGACAACTTGATGCTGCACGCCAAGCCGACGGCTCATATAGCTACGACGAATGTTTCGCCCCTCTGCGCTCAATTATTGAGCAGGCCGACTATGCCGTTGTCAACCTCGAGACACCTCTGGGAGGCAAACCCTATCGCGGATACCCATGCTTCTCGGCCCCCGACAGCTACGCCATAGCCCTGCGCGACGCCGGGTTCGACCTATTCCTGACAGCTAACAACCATACCCTCGACTGTCGCGACCGCGGATTGACACGCACCGTTTCAGTGCTCGACACAATCGGCGTGAAGCATCTCGGCACATACGCCAACGCCCGCCAACGCTCAGAGCGCTTGCCAATGATAGTCAATATCAAAGGCTTTAAAGTCGGCTTCCTCAACTACACCTACGGCACAAACGGATTTGAAGTGCATCAACCGGCCATCGTCGACTATATCGACCGAGCAACAATCAAACGCGACATTGAAGCAACTCGCCAAGCCGGTGCCGAAATCGTCTGCGTTGCCATACATTGGGGCGAAGAATATCAACTACTGCCCAATGCATCACAAAAATCGCTCGCCAAATATCTCAAAGAGCAAGGCGTCGACATTATCTTTGGAGGGCACCCCCACGTCATACAGCCGATGGCTCTCGAACCAAATCAGGCCACAGGCAAAAACACCGCACTATTTTATTCCCTCGGCAACTTCATCTCAAACATGATGACGCGCGACACCCGTGGCGGAGCCATAGCCAAAGTATTATTGCGTCGCGACAACACAGGCCGGGCCTACGTCGACTCTCTCAGCTACCACTTGATATTCACCCTACCGCCCGAAGGCCGATGGCACAACTTCGCCGTCTACAGCGCCGACAGCCTCCCTCAATGCAGCCGCCTTTCTCAACGCAACGACTTTGCCTACACAGCCCGCAATATCTTCCGACGCCACAACATCAACGTCA
>CAZBBL010000145.1:0-4831 GCA_964490275.1 uncultured Barnesiella sp. | reverse complement strand
TAATATTTTTTGTAGAATAAAAATGCAAAAATGACTTGCAGATTAAAAAAAAGTTAGTACCTTTGCACCGTTGAAACCAAAAGATGGTGGAATTAGCTCAGCTGGTTAGAGCGTCGGATTGTGGTTCCGAAGGTCGTGGGTTCGAAACCCACATTCCACCCCAAACTGATAAAAGGCTGTCTGACTATCTCGGACAGCCCTTTTTATTTACCATATAACACCTTTTTATGCTGCAATTCCTGACAACTAAATCTTCTCGATACTCTGTCGCCGACCAAGCAGCGATAGCCCTCGAAGCCGGCTGCCGCTGGATACAAGTCGACGCCAACGACGGCGATATGCGCCAAACTCTCGAGCAGCTCACCGAGTTGTGCAAAGCCAACGAAGCTATATTAACCGTCACCGACGACATCCAACTTTGCCAACAATTGCGCATCCACGGCCTTCATCTCACCTCGGCCGGCATCTCCCCCGCCGACGCCCGACAACAGCTCGGAGCCGACGCCATCATCGGCGTAGATGTGACCTCAGCCGACCAGATTATTGCGCTCAAAGGCCTCGACATCGACTATGCTACCGTCGTCGCCGAACTGACCGTTGAGCAATATCTCCAACTGATGGAAACCGTCAAACAAGCCGAACCCGACGTTCATGTCGTAGCTTCGAAAATTTCGCCCGACGACATAGCCGCGCTCCGTGCCATGGGCGTCGCCGGCGTTGCCTTCTCAAAAGAAATCACTGAGTCGCCCGACCCCGAGACGCTAATCAAGACGATATTATCTCAAGGATGAACCGCGAAAGTCTCAAACTGATTGGCAAGATAGCGATACCTATATTAATCGGCATCGCAGTTGTAGTGTGGCTCTTCGGAAACGAATTTAATTTGTCAGATATCAAACAGATTGAGTTCACTTCAACAACAGCCATCGGCTTGGGCGCAGCCTTGTTCTTCACTTTTGGGCGAGACTTTGGCATGGCATGGCGCTTCAGATCACTTACCGACGAGAAACTGCGTTGGAAAGCCGCCGCAAAAGTAACGATGCTCTGCGAATTTACATCGACCATCACACCTACCTCGGCCGGAGGTAGCGCCTTGAGCATGATATTCATTTGCCGCGAAGGCATAAGCCTCGGACGTTCAACGGCAATCACCGTCTGCACCCTGTTTCTCGACGAACTGTTTTTTGTAATCTTCTTCCCGCTGCTATTTTTATCGGTCGACTCCTCCACCCTATTTGGATTCACCGATGGAGCCGGCGCCCACAAGCTGCAAGTAGCGTTTTGGATTGTCTACGGCATATTGGTTATCATCACAGCAGCCCTATTTCTCGGACTGTTTTTCATACCAAACAAAATAGCCAACGGCTTGGTAAAAATGTTCTCGATAAAGATACTGCGCCGATGGCGTAAAAATGTGATTGAGCTGGGCGAAAACCTTATCGAGACATCCAATCAGCTTCGTCACAAATCGGCCAAATGGTGGATAAAACCGGTAAGTGCAACGATTATCACCTGGCTATCGCGCTTTCTGGTAGTCAATGCACTGTTTTTTGCATTCTTCCCCGATTCCAACCCACTCATAATCTTTGCCCGTCAACTCGTCGTATGGGCACTGCTGCTGTTCATGCCCACTCCGGGAGGCAGCGGCCTAAGCGAAGTGCTTTTCAAAACCTACTATTCAGATATTGTGACAGGGCCACTGCTGATGATTTTAGCCATCACTTGGCGAATACTGACATATTATATATTTTTGCTAATCGGTTTCTGCATGATACCGACCTTCTTAAATCTCAAAAAAATCCAAAACAAGCATGAATAATACTAAGTTTACAGTCATTATTCCGGCACGCTACCAATCGTCGCGATTCCCCGGCAAACCATTGGCCGACATTGGCGGCACTACTATGATACAACGCGTATATCGTCAAGCTCAAAAAGCGGTCGACGACGTATGGGTTGCCACCGACGACCAACGTATCTACGACCATATCATCGGCTTCGGCGGACAGGCCATTATGACCTCGCCCAACCACCAAAGCGGCACCGACCGCCTGCGCGAAGCCGCCGAAAAAATCGCCCCGACATCCGACGTTATCATCAATGTGCAAGGCGATGAGCCGTTTATTTCACCGCTGCAAATCAATGCTATCAAAGAATGCTTCAATTCAACCGACGTCGATATCGCCACGCTTGTAAGAAAATTTGACCCGGCATTGGGCTTTGAAGCGCTGTTCGACTCCAACCTCGTAAAAGTGGTTTTCGACAATAATATGAATGCGCTCTATTTCTCCCGCTCAATCGTGCCCTACGTGCGTAGCGTCAAATGGCAACAGTGGCTCGAAACCGCTACATTCTACACCCATATCGGCATGTATGCTTATCGTCGCGATGCACTAATGAAAATCACCGACATACCTCGCTCCTCGCTCGAAATCGCCGAATCGCTCGAGCAGTTGCGCTGGCTCCAAAACGGATTCCGCATCAAAGTGGCCATTAGCGACCAACCCACTATCGGCATCGACACTCCCGAAGACCTTGCCAACGCTATCGAATTTGCCAAGACTCTAAACCAACAATGATGACCGACTTCCGAACCATAGCGCCACAAGTCAGAGAATTTCCTCAGCTGACTCTCCCTCAACCAACTACCGTCACCCTCCCAAACGGAGTCTTACTCCACTCCCTCAACAACGGCGACCAACCCGTAGCAATGATGTCGCTCATCTACGACGGAGGCTCATGCGAGATGAATCGTCGCGGAGCATTGCAACTTATGGCCGCCACCATAAGTGAGGGCACCGCCAATCATTCAGCCGAAGAAATAGCCGAGATTTTAGACTTTAACGGTGCATGGTTTCGTGTCGACACATCTTCTCACAACGTCACCGTTACCCTCCAAGCCCTCGTCGGAGGTTTGAATGAAATATTGCCAATAGTCGCCGACATCATTACCAACCCGACGTTTCCCACCGACAAGGTAGAGAGCATCAAGCGCAAGCTCATAGCCGGCGCACGTCTCAATCTGAAAAAAGTCGGGGCGATAGCCAACCATGCAGACCGCAAAGCTATCTTCGGCGACAACCATCCAATGTACACCAACATCGTAATGCCCGACGATTTGGAATCACTCACCCGCGACGACGTTGTCGAAGCATGGCGCCGTACACTTGGAGCACTCATACCACAAATCTACCTTGCCGGACAAATTTCTGACGTTCAACAGCTGGTTGTAGAATTGTTCGGCCAACAAAAACCATCATATAGCAATGGCCTAAAGCGCCAAATCATTCCGGCTCAACCTATGGCCGAACATCGCTCGACGGTCAACGTCGAGGGTGCAATGCAGAGCGCAGTAGTGCTGTCAATACCAACCATTCCACGATCTCACCCCGACTACATCGACCTGAGAATGGCCGGCATTGCCCTCGGAGGCTACTTCGGCAGCCGACTGATGACCAACATTCGCGAAGAGAAGGGCCTCACCTACGGCATCAACGCCTCACTTTGCGGATATGCCGAGGGCGGAGTACTCAACATCAGCTCTCAAACCGACCCTCGCTATGTCGAACAACTCATCGACGAAACCATCAAAGAAATCGTTGATTTACAAACCACGCCAATGAGCAAAGAGGAGTTTGAAATCGTCAAACGCTACGAAATGTCGTCGCTCGCAGCCACACTCGATTCCCCATTCAACATCATAAACTTGGTGATGACACGCCAAACTGTCGGCACCCCCGACGACTATTTCGAGCAACAGCAGCGAGCACTACGCGAGGTCACACCCGAGCGCATTGCCGAAGTGATGTCGCGCCATATCGACACCAACAATATCTACATAACCATAGCTGGGCCTACCATTTAAGCGGCAACAAATCCTCGCTTTTACACAGCGTTTAACTCACAATTTATTAGCCTTCTAAGCAAGTTTGCGACTATTATCGATAGGCGCAAGCCTCGATAACATTTTTTATCTTTTTCCTTACCGAGAGGCTTTCCAAAATGGTCGAAATTTTCGTAAATTTGCGGAAAGTTTCCATCATTAAAGATAAAATTTCTAAATTTAAAAATAAGAGCCACATGAAAAAAAGCGCATTGCAAAAAGCTCGCGCACTTTATCAGCCCAAGCTTCCAATTGTTTTGACAGGCGCGGTGAAAGCCGTAGAAGGTCATCCGACTCAGTCAGTAGCTAACCAAGAGGAAATTCAGCAATTATTTCCCTGCACTTACGGCCTTCCCGAATTGAAATTCGAAAAAAACAGCACTCCTGCAGCAGGTAAACCCATCAATGTAGGCGTAATCCTTTCCGGCGGTCAAGCCCCCGGCGGACACAACGTCATCTGTGGTTTGTTTGACGGCATCAAAAAAATACATCGCGACAGCCACCTCTACGGCTTCCTTATGGGCCCCGGCGGCTTCGTTGACCATAAATATATCGAGTTGACCGCTGATATCATCGACGACTATCGCAACACCGGCGGTTTCGACATCATCGGTTCAGGTCGTACAAAGCTCGAAACCAAAGACCAATTTGACAAAGGTCTCGAAATACTTCGTCAACTCAATATCAAAGCCCTCGTAATCATCGGTGGCGACGACTCAAACACCAACGCAGCCGTCCTCGCTGAATACTACAAGAGCATCAACGCCGGTGTGCAAGTGATTGGTTGCCCCAAAACTATCGACGGCGACTTGAAAAACGACGTCATCGAAACCTCATTCGGCTTCGACACCGCCACCAAAGTCTACTCAGAAGTAATCGGCAACATCCAACGTGACCTCAACTTCCACTTCCCCGTTGACTTCGGCACGCACACGGTAGCCCTCTATC
>CAZBBL010000144.1:0-4841 GCA_964490275.1 uncultured Barnesiella sp. | reverse complement strand
CTGACGAGCTGCAATTGTGCACCTTGGTCGAGGGCGGCTTTCACTTTGTCGCTACCTTTGTTGACTTTGCAACGCGAGATGTCTTCGCCCATTACCTCTGTTACTTTCACACGGCCTATCTCCGAGCGTGCTTGCTTCGTGCCGATTGTTGTGATGGTGTAGACGTTAAATTCGTCGCCTTTTACGACTCCGAAATTGCTGCCGAGGTCGATATACAACTCTTTGAGTTTGTCTTTCTTGGCCTCGCCGATTTCCTCAACTTTGGCATAGATGGGGAACAGATGTTTGTAGTATGATCTGACGTTGGATGTCAATTCTTCGAGAGCTTTGTTGACGGCCGTTTCTTTGGTGTCGAACCATTGCGACGAGCTATATTCCGTGATGTTGAACGTGTAGCTGTCGTAGACACTGCCGTCGGTGGCTACCTTGAGGTTGACCGTCACTCTTATTTGAGCTTTGTAGCCGGTGAACGCTTTTTTGGCTTTGTCGGTAGGGGTGATAAGTTTGTCGGTAGTGGTGATGTTAGAGATATCGCCATCGATGTAATAGTCGCAACCTTCGCCGACATAGTCGGTGATACGCAGGCGATAAACCTCTGACATGCCCGACACTACGGCTTGGCGCACGGCGTCGGCATATCCTTCGAGCTGCTGGCTCGATTGTCCGGTGAGCATCTCTTTGCCAAATTGGAGGATTTTTGAGCCGGTATCTTTGGGCGACTCTTGTTTATAGGTATAGTTGATGTCGGAGACGACGGCCGTATAGACGACGTTTTCATATTGTTGAGCATTGGCGTCGACCGCAGTCGCGACCATCAGGCTTAACAATGTGGCAGCAGCCAATTTATTGAGTTTCATAATCGGTATTTAAGGTATTTATGGCGTTAAATAGGTTAATTATATCTACAAAATTACGTTAAGTATTTTCTTTTCACAAATTTTCAGATAAAAAAAGCTTTCGATATTCGTCGGCAAAATTGGGCGTAAAAACGTCATTCGAGAGGTTGTCGACGATTTCGTCGCGGCTCCAGAATCGGCCGCCGTCGAGTTCGTCGGAAGGGCTTGGCTGATAGTCGACTGTCGTAGCAAAAGCGTTGACCAGCTCACGTTCGCGGTCGGAGGTAAACACATATCTGCAGAGGAATCGCGCGACGAAATCGCTCAGTCCCAATTCCTCGCGAGCCTCGCGACGCAGAGCCTCCAAGACAGTCTCGCCAAAGTCGATATGTCCGCCGACGGCCGTATCCCATTTGCCGGGTTGGATATCCTTCCATAGCGGGCGACGTTGCAGGTATAGCCGGCCTTGCGGGTCGAACAGATGGAGGTGGACCACGGGATGGAGCAACATCGACCCGCCATGACACTCGCCACGGGTAGCGCTACCTACCACATTGCCCCCGGCATCGACTATCGGAAAAATTTCGTTAGCGTTATCTTTCATCTTGAGTTGATTTCACTGATTTTCTCACAAAGATAAACCAAAAAAGCCTCAAAAATCGCTATCTTTGCAGAAATATTGCAACTAACGAGAAAAATTATGATCGAATATATAAAGGGCGACATCGTTGAGCTTACACCGGCCTATGCCGTTGTAGAATGTGGCGGTATCGGCTACTTGATAAATATCACCCTACCCTGCTTCACCTCGCTCGAAGGCGCAAAAAACGCCCGACTGTTTATCCATCAAGTGATACGCGAAGACGCTTGGGCGCTCTATGGATTTGCCACGCTCTCAGAGCGCGAGCTCTTCAGGCTGCTGATCGGCGTGTCGGGCGTTGGAGCCAACACCGCACGCATGATTTTATCGGCCATTCCGGCCGACGAACTGAGCGTCACCATCTCCTCAGCCGACTCGCGAAAGCTCAAAAGCGTCAAGGGCGTAGGCGCAAAAACCGCCGAAAGAATAATTGTTGACCTACGCGACAAAATAAAACCCACTGATGCTACGTTATCTATACAGCCGCTTGCCTCTTCCGAAACGTTCGACGAGGCGCTGTCGGCCCTGGTGATGCTCGGATTCGCACGTCAGCAGTCGCAGAAAGTGCTCAAAAAGCTCTTCGACGACGACCCTACGCTCAAAGTCGAAACCGCCATCAAACGGGCATTGACAATGTTGTAGGCACGGCCACCTCAACAAATGAGCCAACGAAGCAAACAACGCATATTCTTCCCGGCGACGATTATAGCAGCTGTCGTTATGCTATTAATCGCATTCTCAGGCGCTGACGCTCAGCGAGTTAAACCCTCAGGCGTCACAGCGCCCGCTTTGCCTGTACCCAAAAACACCAAAGCCGACTCCGTAGCCATGCCCTACTCCATCGGCCCCACCGTGCCACAGACCTACGAAGAACTAATGGCCGACGGTCGTCCGCTCGACTTAATCACCCCCGGCAACATCAAAACCGTAGCCGAGTTTGACCCCCTGACCGGCATGTACACCATCCGCACCATGGTAGGCGACCAACAAATCACCACCCCCTTCATGCTCTCAGAGCAGCAATACAACGACTGGCAGCTACGCAAGTCGATGCAGGAATATTATAGCGCCCGCAACCGCGAAACAGCCCAAAGCAAAGATAAAGAGCCGTTCAACATCCTCGACATGAACTTCGCCCTCGGCCCCTTGGAAAAAATCTTCGGCCCCGGCGGCGTCAAGCTCAAAACCACCGGCTCGATACAGATAAAAATGGGCATCAACTCCAACAAAACCGACAACCCCTCGCTCTCGGTCAATGCCCGTCGCAAAACCTACTTCGACTTCGACCAAAAGATACAAGCCACCATCAACGCCTCGGTCGGTGACCGCATGAAATTCAACATGACCTACAACACCGACGCAACCTTCGACTTCGACACCAAAAACCTCAAACTCGCCTACGAAGGCACCGAAGACGACATCGTCAAAAGCATCGAAGCCGGCAACGTGCAGATGACCACCGGCTCATCGCTCATCAAAGGTAGCACCGCCCTATTTGGTATAAAATCGAAACTCCAATTCGGCAAACTCACCGCCACCGCCCTCGTTTCGCAACAAAACTCCGAGTCGCAAACCGTCACATCAAAAGGCGGCGCACAAACCACCGACTTCTCTATCGACGTCGACCAATACGACCAAAACCGCCACTTCTTCCTCTCCCAATATTTCTACAACAACTACGACAACTTCGCCGCCCACCTGCCATTAGTCACCTCAGGCATCCAAATCTCACGCGTCGAAGTGTGGGTCACCAACAAAAGCGGCAACTACAACCAAGCCCGCAACATCGTAGCCTTCGCCGATCTGGGCGAATCGTCCAACCTTACCAACGGATATTGGTCGGTCAACTCGGCACAAGCCAACCCCTCCAACTCGTCAAACAACCTGCTGTCGACCATCAAGACACAATATCCCGAAGCCCGAAGCATCAGTTCGGTCACACAAGCCTTGCAGCCCCTCCAAGCCTTTGGCATCGAAGGCGGTCGCGACTACGAAAAAGTTGAGAGCGCACGACTGCTCTCATCATCAGAATATACGCTCAACTCTACCCTGGGCTACATCTCAATCAAAAGCGCACTCAACTCCGACGAAGTGCTCGGCGTAGCCTTTGAATACACCTACAACGGACAAGTATACCAAGTAGGCGAATTCTCGTCAGACATCACCTCAACCGACCAATCGCTCTACGTAAAAATGCTCAAGAGCACCACCATCGACCCTCGCTACCCCATGTGGCGACTGATGATGAAAAACGTCTACTCGCTCGGCGCATACCAAATACAAAGCTCCAACTTCAAACTCAACATCAAATACCTCAGCGACACTACCGGCACCAAAATCAACTATCTGCCCGTCACAGGCTTAAACAGCCAATCGCTGCTCCAGGTGCTCAACCTCGACCGCCTCGACTCCAACCAAGAATCAAACCCCGACGGCCTCTTCGACTACATCGAAGGCTACACCATACTGGCCTCTACCGGCAAAATCATATTCCCCGAAGTAGAGCCCTTCGGCTCCTACCTCGAAAATAAAATCGGCGACCCCGTCACCGCCGCCAAATATGTCTACAAAGAGCTCTACGACTCAACATTGGTCGTAGCACAACAATTTGCCGACAAAAACAAATTTGTATTGACCGGCGAATATCAAGCCTCGTCAGGCTCACAAATACGCCTCAACGCCATGAACGTGCCTCGAGGCTCAGTCGTAGTCACCGCCGGCGGCGTCACCCTTACCGAAAACTCCGACTATACCGTCGACTACTCGATGGGCATCGTCACCATCACCAACCAAAGCATCATCGACTCAGGCCAAAGCATCTCCGTATCGCTCGAAAACCAATCTCTATTCTCCCTACAGCGCAAAACCCTCTTGGGCTTAGACCTACAATATGCCTTCTCCAAAAACTTCAACATCGGCGGTACGCTGCTCCATTTCTCCGAAAAAGCCCTTACCGAGAAAGTCAACATCGGCGACGAAGTGATCAACAACACCATCTTCGGCTTCAACCTCGCCTACAACACCGAGTTTATGTGGCTCACAAACCTGCTCAACAAGATACCCACAGTCAACGCCACTCAGCCCTCAAAACTCAACCTTACAGCCGAATATGCCCAACTCGTGCCGAGCCAACAAAAATCGGGCTCAAGCGCCGGCAGCTCATACGTCGACGACTTCGAAAACACCCAAATCACCATCGACCTGCGCTCGCCCTACTCGTGGTTTCTCGCCTCTACACCCTACGACACCTCAGCCTCAGCCCTATTCCCCGAAGCAGCGCTGAGCAACAACGTCGACTACGGCAAAAACCGAGCATTGCTCAACTGGTACACAATCGACCGCATGTTCACCGACCGCAACTCGTC
>CAZBBL010000143.1:0-4931 GCA_964490275.1 uncultured Barnesiella sp. | reverse complement strand
GACCATATCATCAACGGCAACAAACACGACAACTTCTGGGAAATGGGCGATACCGGCCCCTGCGGTCCTTGCTCTGAAATACATATCGACTTGCGTAGCGAGCAAGAACGTCAAGAAATTGCCGGACGCGACCTCGTGAACCACGATCACCCTCAAGTAATCGAAATATGGAACCTCGTGTTCATGCAATTCAACCGTAAAGCAGACGGCTCGCTCGAGGGGCTGCCCGCCAAGGTTATCGACACCGGTATGGGCTTCGAACGTCTTTGCATGGCCCTCCAAGGAAAGACTTCAAACTACGATACCGACGTATTCACTCCGCTGATTGGCAAAATCGCATCGCTCTCAGGCAAGAAGTATGGCGAAGATAAACATGTCGATATAGCTATGCGTGTCATTGCCGACCACGTGCGTACGATTTCATTCTCAATCGCCGACTCTCAGCTCCCCTCAAATGCCAAAGCCGGCTACGTCATTCGCCGTATTCTCCGCCGTGCAGTGCGCTACGCCTACACATTCCTCGACCAAAAAGCTCCGTTTATGTATCGCTTGGTCGACACCCTTATCGACAATATGGGCGAAGCTTATCCCGAAATTGCAAGCCAGCGCGAGCTTATCATGAAGGTTATCAAAGAGGAGGAAGACTCGTTCTTGCGCACCCTCGAAAATGGTATCCGTCTGCTCGATAGCGCTATCGCCAACGCTCGCAAACAGGGCAAAAATGAAATCTCAGGCAAGGAAGCCTTCGTGCTTTACGACACTTATGGTTTCCCGCTCGACTTGACTCAGCTTATTCTCAAAGAAAACGAGATGACCCTTGACCAAAAAGAGTTTGACGTTGAGATGGCTGCTCAAAAAGCTCGTGCACGCAACGCTGCTGCTGTCGAAACCGGCGACTGGACCGTTGTCAACGAGGGCGAGCAACAATTTGTGGGCTACGACCAATCTACGGTCAACACCGTAATACTTCGCTACCGCAAAATCAAACAAAAAGGCAAAGAATTTTATCAGATTATACTCCGCGAAACTCCGTTCTATGCCGAAATGGGTGGCCAGGTCGGCGACCGTGGTACATTGACCGATGCCGATGGCCAAGCTATCGAAATCTTCGATACCAAGCGCGAAAACGGTATCGGTGTTCACTTGTCGACACAACTCCCCGCCGACCCATCGGCTGAATTTGTCGCTGCTATCGACACCGAAGCTCGCGAAGCTACATCGGCCAACCATACTGCGACCCACTTGCTCCACCAAGCTTTGCGCCAGGTGCTCGGTACACACGTCGAGCAGAAAGGTTCGTTTGTGTCGCCCGACGGATTGCGCTTCGACTTCTCTCACTTCCAGAAATTGACTCCCGAAGAAATTTCAAAGGTTGAGAAACTTGCCAACCGCCACGTGCGCCAAGCTATCGCTCTCGACGAGCATCGTTGCGTCCCCATCAAGCAAGCTATGGAAATGGGTGCCATGGCGCTGTTCGGCGAAAAATATGGCGATGAGGTGCGCGTCATCCGCTACGGCGATTCAATTGAGCTCTGTGGTGGTACACACGTTGACAACACCGGCAACATCGGTATGATTAAAATCGTATCAGAGAGCAGCACTTCAGCCGGTATCCGCCGTATCGAGGCTATCACCGGAGCAAAAGTCGAACGTGCGATTGACGAAATAAAAGAGACCCTCCAAGCAGTTGCCGGATTGTTTAACAACGCTCCCAATCTCCTTGGCGCTATCCAAAAATCAATCGAGGAAAATTCTCAATTGCGCAAGCAAGCCGAAGAATATTTCGAAGCTCGTGTCAACAACCTCAGCCGTGAACTCCTTGGCTCAGCCGTGAACGTAGGCAATATCAAGGTAGTTGGCCTCAAGGGCACTCGTATCCCCGACGTAGTAAAAGGTGTGGCATTTGCCGTTCGCCGTATGTCGAGTGAAAACACAGTCTTTGCAGCTGCGACAACCGACGTGTCGGGCAAACCGATGTTGACCGTCATGGTTACCGACGACCTCGTTGCTACAGGTCTCAACGCTTCTACTATCGTGCGCCAAGCCGCCAAAGAAATCAAAGGTGGTGGCGGTGGCCAGCCCGGTTTCGCTCAGGCCGGTGGTAAGGATGCTGAAGGCATCGAGCGTGCATTTGATGCAATTATTGCTCAAATCCACGGTTAACCCACGATAAAAGATATCACAACCAATTGCGACAATCATGGCAGCTATGGCCATGATTGTCGCAATTGATATTTATCGGACGATAGCGCAAATACATTTCGTAAAAATTTTCTAAAATTATTGAGATGAGTAGGGAAGAATTTTAAAAGATAGTGCTAAATTTGCAAATAGATAAGCCGTGCTTCGTGCAACAAAATTATAAAACGGCTCCTACTTTAAGTCATGCCATCATTTTTTCGACTATTTCATTCTCTGAAGAAACATTCATCAACTACTGTCGGATTGGATCCGATTGTCGACGAGGCGTCGCAGGTGCTCATCCTGGGCTCTCTGCCGAGCGTCAAGTCGTTAGAAAAACAAGAATATTACGGCAATCCTCAAAATCGTTTTTGGCGAGTGTTGGCGAGTGTTGTCGGACGACAAATCCCCATCGATTATCCAGCCAAGCTCGACTTTTTGCGTGCCAATCACGTCGCTCTATGGGATGTCATCGAGCACGCCGACCGCAGCGGAAGCCTCGACTCAAATATCAGCAATGAGACTGTCAATGATATCCCTTCGCTGCTGCGTCGCTATCCATCGATTCATACAATCGCTTTAAATGGCAGCAAGGCTGCCGATACCTTCAGCCGATACTTCAACGAAGACAATCTTGGTCGTAAGGTCAACATTATGCGTCTCCCAAGCACGAGTTCAGCCAACACGCGATTTACCTTGTTGCAGATGTCGGAATTGTGGCGCCATATTTTTGACTACCAATCAATATCGCTATGAATAAGAAGTTAGCACTATCGTCTGTTTGCCTTATGGCGGCGTGCAGCGCTTTTTCTCAGAAGATTTATTCTACCGACCGCCAATATCAAGCTGATATCAAGGTTTACGTCGTAGATTCAGAATACCGTGCCGACCTTGTCGTTTACAAAACAGACAAGGAATATCGTGCCAATGCCAGTGAGAACAAGGGCATTTGGTTTTTCACTGACCGACAATATCGAGCCGACAAGAAAATCTATTTTGTCGACAGAGAGTACCAAGCCGACCTCAAGGTCTATTTCACCGACCGCGAATACCGCGCCGGCTGGAAAAACAAATCCAAACAGTATTTGCTATTCTAATTAATTTGAGCGTTTAAAACACTTAAATCAAATTGAGACAGCCTTTATCTGCATAGGTTCTGTGACTATGACGGTAAGAGCAAAAATATTGCCACTATCTACACTAAGAGTAAACAGTGGCAATGGGTGGTGTGGCTATTTTGCGTATTGGATGGCGTTTGTTTCCCATGCGTTGATGTAGTCGTTCCATGCACGATTTTCATCACCGCCGATTTCTGTTGTGAGTAGGTATAGAAATAAGGCCTGAGCCGGTTTGTTTCCGTTGACGCCAAATTCAGTGATGTTTTTGTTGACGGTAAGGTGGTCAATGAGGTAGTTGCCGTCAGCAGTCTTACGATAGTGGGCTTCGAAGGCGCACATGCCGGTCCAACTGCGATAGTAGCGTATGTATTCGTCGTCGCAATACATAAACCAATGGTCCTCTTGGCCGTTGGGCAGATGGCCTTTGCGAAGCGTGTCGATGTTTTCGGCTGTCACCTCAATTCGACATTCCATGCGCGACAGTTCACGTGGGTCGTCGGGTAGTGGACTCGTATTCCAACTATCGGCAGTTGCAACGACCTCTTTGCTTGGTAGAGGGTCTTTGCCTTGAACGGCCAGCGATGAGTTGCCGAGAGCCAACTTCCAATACATTTTGATGAATAACTCGCTCTTCTCTTTAGCTTCTTTTCCGGGGTCGGGGAATTTGCCGTGCACATGTTTGCGAAAGTTGATTACTACTTGTCGCATTTCTGCCGAAAGATAGGTCATGGCTCGGTCTTTAATCCATTGGGGGATGCCCCAGACGACTTCGGCTATGCTGCCGACTATGGCGCCGAGAGTGTCGGCGTCGGCACCTAAGCTGACTGCTTTGCGAACGGCATCCTCAAAGCCATGGCTGTTGCTGACTATCCACAATGCTACGGGAACGGTGCCTTGGCATGATTCTTCAAATCGGTTGATGACGTTCTCTTTTTTGATATCGATGTCGTAGCCCGTGAACTCAATGGCTCGGCGCAGACCTTTCATGATTGTTTCTTTGTCGGCATCCTTCGACAGCTTACCTTTGAAATAGCCACGACAATCGTGGATGGCGTAGGCTACTGCTAATGCTCCTTTTATGCCCTCTATGTGGCTATGAGTGCAGACGGCCGACAGCACAGCATCGTGCAACACTTCATATTCGAAGAGATTGTACCATGCTACCGGACTGACACGCATAGCGCTGCCGTTGCCATACGAGCCGTAGGGCTGGGGATTGTGGCTGTGAATCCATTGGGCAAATTGTCCTCCGTAGCCACCTTTGGGGTGGGGGTAGCGATTGCACCATTCGTGTAGGCTTTCACCGAAGTCTTTGCCTTTGAGCAGTGCGTCGGCTATGGCGATAGTGCAGATTGAATCGTCGGTGTAGTCACACTGATTTGTGAATAGCTCGAAATCGTAGTCGTTGGTGGGGTTGAACTCAAACCTGCTGCCAACAATATCACCAATAATTGCTCCTAACATAGTGGTATGTTTTTTATTTGTTCCAGTGAAATTGGGCGCCGATGGTGTCGAGGACTGTGTATTTCCATGGCTCTTGGTCGAAGTTGGGCGTGAAGCGCGCCATCAGCATCTTGAGCTTGTGCTGCTCATTGTCGTCTTCCATATTGTTGAATGCCATGACGCGCTCGT
>CAZBBL010000142.1:0-4988 GCA_964490275.1 uncultured Barnesiella sp. | reverse complement strand
TTGACGCTAACGGCAAAATCGACTTCGCCGACAAGAGCGTGACCGAAAACACCCGTGTATCTTACCCCATCCAACACATCGAAAAAATCGCCCCCGGAAGCCACGGCCCCGCTGCCAAAAACGTTATCTTCCTGTCGGCTGACGCATTCGGCGTATTGCCCCCCGTTTCAATCTTGACACCCGAGCAAACCAAATATTACTTCCTCTCGGGCTTCACTTCGAAACTCGCCGGTACAGAACGCGGTATCACCGAACCTACCCCCACCTTCTCAGCATGCTTCGGCGCAGCGTTCCTTTCACTGCACCCCACCAAATATGCTGAAGAGCTCGTTAAGAAAATGGAAAAGAGCGGTGCGAAAGCCTACTTGGTAAACACCGGTTGGAACGGCACAGGCAAACGTATCTCAATCAAAGATACCCGTGGCATCATCGACGCTATCCTCGATGGCTCAATCCTGAAAGCTCCCACAAAACAAATTCCTATCTTCGACTTCACCGTGCCCACCGCGCTTCCCGGTGTTGACCCCAACATCCTCGATCCTCGCGACACCTACGCTGCAGCCGAAGAATGGAACACCAAAGCTACCAAGCTCGCCGACATGTTTATCAACAACTTCAAGAAGTTTGAAAACAACGAAGCAGGTAAAGCTCTCGTAGCTGCCGGTCCTCAGCTCTAATAAAGCCAAACTAATTATCTTAAATATCAGACGAGGCTGTTCGCTTTTGCGAGCGGCCTCGCTTGCTTTCATACACATTAATATATATTTAATTCGGTGTCGTATTGAAATTTTCATTAATTTTGCGAGATATAAGATAGAAATCACACACTTATGAAACGTATTTCAGCCATACTGCCGGCTGTGCTGCTAATCTCTGCCTCGGCCCTGCTGGGCGCAACTCGCAGTCCCAAGCAAGACATCGCACGCAACCTCGACATCTTCAATGCCATATATAAAACCCTGCAAACCACCTATGTCGACACTATCGACGCCGAAAAGTCGATCAAAACGGCTATCGACGCAATGTTGGCCGACATCGACCCATACACCGAATACTATCCCGAGGAAGACCAAGAAGACCTCTTGAGCATCTCGTCGGGCGAATTTGGCGGCATCGGTGCCGTCATCTCACAAGACCGTCAGGGACGCACGCGCGTCAGCGAGCCTCAAAACGGCACTCCCGCCCAAAGAGTAGGGCTCAAAGCCGGCGACATCTTCTGGACCATCGATGGCGACACCGTCATCACGCTGGGGAGCGCAAAGGTGCGTGAGCGTCTGCGTGGCCAAGCCGGCACGCCGGTGAAGGTAGTAGTGAAACGCCCCTACGCCGTCGACTCGATGCTGCAATTCGACATCACACGCGCCAAAATCGAGATTCAAGCCGTGCCATATTATGGTGTCGTCGCCGACTCTATCGGCTACATACAGCTTACGACATTCAACGAGAAATCGCCTCGCGACGTGCGCGACGCGTTGATTGATTTGAAGAAAAATCCTCGCGTCAAAGGGCTCATCCTCGACCTCCGTGGCAACGGCGGCGGCTTGCTCGAAAGCGCCGTGCAGATTGTAGGCCACTTTGTGGCGAAGGGCACCGAAGTGTTGCGCACTCGTGGCCGTGGCCTCGTCAACGAGAAAATCTATAAAACCACGTCGGCTCCGATCGATGTCGACATACCCCTGGTTGTGCTCATCGACGGCGGTTCGGCCTCTTCGGCCGAAATCACAGCCGGAGCGCTGCAAGACCTCGACCGCGCCGTCGTAGTAGGCAACCGCTCATACGGCAAAGGCCTCGTACAATCTACCCGCCAGCTCCCCTACAACGGCATGATGAAAGTGACCGTGGCTAAATACTACATACCCAGCGGCCGTCTCATACAAGCCATCGACTATTCTCAGCGCAACGCCGACGGCTCGGTATCGCGCATTCCCGACTCGCTGACCAACGTATTCCATACGCGCATCGGACGTGTAGTGCGCGACGGCGGCGGTATCACCCCCGACATTACCGTCGAATATCCCGACGTCAACCGCTTGGTCTACAACATCGTAAGCAACCAATGGGACTTCGACTTCGCTACCCTCTACGCTTCGCAACATCCCACTATCGCGTCGCCCGAAACCTTTGAGGTCGACGACGAAATCTACGAACAATTCAAACAGTTTATCGACCCGACCAAGTTTGAATACGACAAAGTTTGCGAAACCCTCATGGAGCAGGTTGAGAAATCGGCCAAAACCGAAGGCTATCTCAACGACACCGTCCAAGCCCAAATCGACGCTCTGAAGGCCTCTTTGAAACACGACCTGCGCAAAGACCTCGACACCCACCGCGACCAAATATCGCGCTATCTGGCCGAGGAGATACTCAAGCGCTACTACTTCAGCCGCGGCGCTACCATCGAAAGCCTTCGCCACGACAACAATATCGACCGCGCCGTGGCCATTCTCAAAGCTCCCAAAGAATATAAATCGATACTCTCCGCACCTAAGAAATGACACTCGGCGAGCTATCAGACATTATCCCATCCAAGGCGCGTAGAGACGCTCTCGACGCCCTGTTGGCCGACCGCAAAACATCGCGCATCAACGCCACATCTCTCGCCGGTAGCGCCGTAGCTATGATGCTCGCCGCTATCAAGCCACGTCGCCAACCGCTGTTGGTCATCGCCGACGATGCCGACGACGCCGGCTATATCTACCACGACCTTAGCCGCATACTGGGCGAGGACGCTATCGCCATCTTCCCCTCGGCCTACCGTCGCGACATACGCTATGGCCGAGTCGACGCGCCCTCCGAGATACTCCGCAGCGAAGCCCTATCGCGTTGGCACACCGACCAACACCTTCGCGCCGTCATCACCTCACCCGACGCGCTGGCCGAAAAAGTTGCCTCGCGCGACTCTATCGCCGCCGCCACGCTTCAACTGCAAAAGGGACGCGAATACGACCTGACAGCCACGCAAAAATGGCTCCGCGACAACGATTTCAATCAGGTCGACTATGTCTACGAGCCGGGGCAATTTGCCGTGCGCGGTTCGATACTCGACATCTTTGGTTTCTCATTTGAATTGCCATACCGCATCGACTTTTTCGGCGACGAAGTAGAGTCGATACGCACATTCGACATTGAGACACAGCTCTCGCGCGAAAATGCCGACTCGATTGCCATCAGTTCGAACATCGCCGTCAACTCCGACGGCCAATCGCTGTTGCAATTCATCGACCCCGCTACCGTCATCGCCGCACGCACCGCCTCGGCCGTCGCTGACCGCATCCGCGAAATAGCCTCTCGAAAATTCTCCAAAAACGCCCTGTTGGCCGACGAAGGCGACCCCGACGCAATGAAAAAAGTAGTCGACGCCGAAGCTTTTGCCACCGACTTCAACCGCTTTCGCATCATCGCCTTCACCGCAGCCGCTCAACCTCAATTTGCAGACGCTCCAACCATCGACTATGGCTGCTCGCCTCAAGGCATCTACCACAAAAATTTCGACCTCATCTCCGACTCCTTCAAGCAACTCATAGCCCAAGGCTACACAATAAACATACTCAGCGACTCGGCCCACCAATTTGACCGTCTGAAGGCTATCTTCGCCGACCGTGGCGACAACTTCAGCTTCAACCCCGTCTTGTCGACGCTCCACGAAGGATTTGTCGACAGCGCCTCGCGTCAGTGTGTCTTTACCGACCACCAAATCTTCGACCGATTCCACAAATACAACCTCAAAAGCGACCGCGCCCGCTCGGGCAAGCTCGCCATATCTCTCAAAGAGCTATCGTCGATTGAAACCGGCGACTATATCGTACACGTCGACCACGGCATCGGGCGCTTTGGCGGCCTGCTCCACACCTCGGTCAACGGCCACCCTCAGGAGATGATAAAGCTCATCTACAAAAACAACGACTTCATCTTCGTCTCAATACATTCGCTGCATAAGCTCTCGAAATATCGCGGCAAAGAGGGCGTCGAACCTCAGCTCAACAAACTCGGCACCGGCGCTTGGAATCGCATCAAGGAACGCACCAAAACCAAGCTCAAAGACATAGCTCGCGACCTCATACGCCTCTACGCCGCCCGCAAGGAGCAACAAGGGTTTGCCTTCTCGCCCGACTCATACCTCCAGCAAGAGCTCGAAGCCTCATTTATCTACGAAGACACCCCCGACCAAGTGACCGCCACGGCCGCCGTCAAACGCGACATGGAAAGTTCGCGACCGATGGACCGCCTAATCTGTGGCGACGTAGGTTTCGGCAAGACCGAGGTGGCCATACGCGCCGCCTTCAAAGCCGTCAACGACAGCAAGCAAGTAGCCGTGTTGGTGCCTACGACAGTCTTGGCCTATCAACATTTCAACACCTTCAGCGACCGTCTGCGCGACTTCCCCATCAGGGTGGAATATCTGTCGCGTGCTCGCACCGCAAAACAAACTCGACAAATACTCAGCGACCTGGCCGACGGCAAAATCGACATACTTATCGGCACCCACCGCATCATCGGCAAAGATGTGAAATTTAAAGACCTCGGCCTGCTTATCGTCGACGAAGAGCAAAAATTTGGCGTAGCCGTCAAAGAGAAACTCAAACAGATGAAAGTAAACGTCGACACCCTCACGATGTCGGCGACCCCCATACCTCGCACCCTCCAATTCTCGCTCATGGGCGCTCGCGACCTCAGTGCTATCCAAACTCCGCCGCCCAACCGCTACCCTATCGTCACCTCGGTCGACTCTCTCACCGACGAGCTGCTGAGCGAAGCCGTCAACTTCGAGCTGTCGCGCAACGGGCAAGTGTTTATCGTCAACAACCGCATCGAAGGACTCTACGACCTTCAAGCCATGGTGGCACGCTGCGTCCCCGATGCTCGCACACTCGTGGCCCACGGACAGATGCCCCCCGAACAGCTCGAGAAAGCCATCATCGACTTCGCCAACCACGACTATGATGTATTGCTCTCCACGACCATCATCGAAAGCGGCATAGATATGCCCA
>CAZBBL010000141.1:0-5025 GCA_964490275.1 uncultured Barnesiella sp. | reverse complement strand
GTTTGGAGTATACCGAGGTCGACGTCGGCGTAGTTGGCGCGCTCCCAAGAGTGGGTATAAGAGTAGCGCAGACGCCAGATGAAGAATTTGTTGATATACCAGTTGAGTGTGCAAGAGACGTCGCTAAGGCGACCGCCTTTGATAGCTCCGGAGTTGAGGTTGACGTAGTCGTAGCCGAGGACGAGTTCGAGGGTCTTGGCCGAGGGCTGAGTCAAGCCGGCCGAGGCAGCCGAGTAGGGATAGTTGTGAGCGCCGCAAAGCAGGGTGCGCAACGTAGCGTAAGCGCCATAGGCTTTGAAGGCGTCGAGGCCGTTTTTGCGATTTACCTGCATGAAATAATATTGCGATTCGAGGGCGAAGCGGCTGTAGCTTACGAGCAATTCGGGCGACATCTTAAACATCGTGCGAGCGTCGGAGATTGTAGTGCCGACGGCTGAGATAGCGTTGACGCGCGAGGGGAAGTTGGACGAGAATGAGTAGCTATGGTGGTTGAGGTCGCTATCGGAGTTGTATTGAGGCGAGGCGAAGCCACCCGACCAACCGATTTGAGCTACGTCGGTGCCATTATAATGGTTGCGCACGACCAAGCGAGTAAGGGCGCCCCATCCGGTGCCACCGAGCGAATTGGCGGTGTTGGTAAGTGCATTGCTTTCGGCATAGACGCTACCTGCACCGAGAAACGACGGCGAGTTGTAGACATACATGGCGCCGAGCAGACGCGCGGTGTCGAAGATATTGTTTGAAACGGGAGTTTCGAACGTAGGGCGCATCGACGAGCTTGTAGCGCTTTGGAGGCCGAAGTTGTGGATAAAGTTACCGACGCGCAGCGACATCTGCTTGTTGAAATCTACTTGAGCATAGATGTCTTTAGCAACGATTTTGCCAAACTGATAGCCGAGTTCTACCTTGCCCTTGAATTTGCCATAGGTGGCTACGGCACCAAGGCGAGCTTCGGGGAGCGCTACGCCATCTTTAAATTGGTCGTCGGGGGTGATGTACATAGCGGCGTCGATGAGGGCGCGGCCGATGGGCTGTACCGACAACTTTGGTTCTTCGGGTTGCTCAGCCTCGGTTGATTGTGCAAAAAGCGATGCTGTCGACAGCGTTGCCATTGCGATGGTTAGAAATCTTAATCTAATCATAGATGTAGTTGATGGTTTATAGTATAAATTAAAAAATTTGGTCATTCATTAGGCGCAGCCTGCGCAGCCGACAGGGCTTTGATTTCGGCTTTGGCCTTGGCCAATTGAGCAGAGAAGGCGTCGTCGGCATGCAGACGGGCTACGAGGGCCGAGGCGACGATGCGTGCAGCGTCGACGTCGCTTTGGAAATGGTAGCCGCAGATGACACGGCTCTCGCCCATCTGATAGCCACGGCTTAGTATCTGGTTTTGACGTGCCGGGTTGATCTCGGCAAGCACAAGCGCTGTGGCCCAACCGATGGCGGTATGGCCCGAGGGATAAGAGCCGTTGGTGGAGAGTTCTTGCTGCTGCTCGGGGTTGCAAGTTGGTTGGTCAAACACCTTAAACGGGCGTTGACGGTTGTAATAGTCTTTGGCTGAGCGGGTGGCCAGGTCGCCGGCATCTTCGCGCATGCCGATGACGAGGCGATAGGTTTCGGGGGTTGTGGCCGGCGATATTTCAAAGCCGAAGGCCTCGGAGAAGGCTCGCGGCACGCCGTCGCCACTTACGCGAGCATCCTCAACGGCGATGGCCCCTCGCGGGGTGTCGCGCAGCGATTTGCCCCAATAGTAGCGCTCTACATCGTATTGATAGCGCACAGAGAGGGTGTCGGGTGGTGGAGGCAATAGCTGCCGACTGTCGGCTACGTCGTCGATTTCGAGGAAGTAGTGGTCGGGGTCGGTGGCATGGCCTCGTGAAGGCTGTTGCGCCGAGATGGGTTGCAACCATAAGCAACAGAGCATGGCTGCAAAAATATGGGATATCTTCATTGAGCGAAAGATTATTTATGTTGTTTCGCCGAAGCGATATAGTTGTCGGAGCGGATGCGATAGAGCGTCTCTTTTGTCAGGCCGAGGAATGAGGCTATCTGGGTGACGGTAGCGCACTCTGTAAGGCGTGGATAGCGTTCCAAGGCCCAGCGATAGCGTTCGCGGGCAGAGTAGTATTGCAACACGGTGATACGCTCTTCCAAGACCGAGGCATACTCTTGAAGGGCGGCGCAATGAAAGAGGGTAGCTTCGCGGACGTTGACGCGCTTGCTTTTGTCGAGCATCTCGCGTATCTTACTGTGAGAGAGCATCAATACGTGGGTTTGCTCGAGAAATTCGATGGCGAGGGTGTCGTCGCCGGCTTCGACGCTGCGACGAGACACTACGATAAAGTTGTCGTCGAATGAGAAGGAGACTGTATGCTCTTTGCCACCTTTGACGATATACACTCGTGCCGAGCCATTTTGGATGTAGAATCCATGAGAAGTAAGCAGCGACGAGCCTGAGAGCTTATCGCCACGGCGAAACTCGTGTTCGACCATCAGCGAGCGCAGCGACTGCTCAAGCGCCGGGGTCATTTTGGTGAAACGCGATATTACTTCAATAGGATGGGGCATCGGCTAAGGGAGTTACGAAGATTGTATCGACACGCTGGCGCACGTCGTAGGGGGTTGCCAAGGCGCGTTGGGGTTTCTGAGAGCCTATGTAGTAGAAGGTATGTTGAGAGTCCCATGAGGGATAGTAGAGGCGACGTGTAGAGCCGGCGGGAGCATCGACATTGATATGGCGTGTGGAGCTGTGGATGGCGCGGTCGGAGGTGTCGTAGTAGACTGTAGTAAGCGCTATGGCGATGATGTCGCGCGCGGTGTTGTTGGTGATGAACACCGATTCGCGATTGGCTCGCAAGGGCTTTTCATAGCCTGAGAGAGCTACGTCGATGTCGGGGCCGCAGATTGTATCTTGGGCTATGACGACAGCGGTGGCTTGGCGTTTAGAGGAGGATTGCCGATGGGTGGTTTTCACCTTTTTGGCATCGACTGCCATGCTCGCCAACAATAGCGCTGATATGGTCAATATGGCTGATAGCGGCTTCATAGGTTGCGGATTGAGAGGCGCTGACTACGATTGGGGTAGCGACGCAGGGCGCCGCTAAGGTCTTTGCGGGTATTGTCGACGCGCTTGATGACGTTGCGAAACATATATGGCATCAACTTCCAGGGTTGCAGTCGATAGCCTTTTTTGACGGGCACGAACGACAGTGCACCGGTTTTGTTGTCGAGATTGAGTGTAAACTGGGCCGACCGGCGATAACCCGATTTGTTGACGTCGGTGAGCATATCGGCGCGATAAATGTCCTGCTTGGCGGTCAGCGAAGCGTGGCCGATGACGGTGCCGGGGAGGAGCGAACGGTCGGTAAGGTCGACGGCTACGATATTGTAGAGGCGAGGGTTGTCGCTGTCGGCGATAATGGCGATAGTGCCGTCGACATCGGTCAGCTCCCAAAGGCCTTCGATATCGGCGACTGAGGTAGAAGCGAAGCGTGCTGAAAGCGTATCATAGTCGATGTTGTCGATGCGCGAGGCTACGGCGAGGTCGTAGTCGTCGGCTCTCTGAGCGGAAAGCGTCGCGGCCAATGGCAGCAACGTCAGCAATAAAAGTCGACGAGCCAACAGCGTTATCATACCGTACCGATAGTGTAAGAGAATCCGAAGCTGAGCACCTCTTTGAGCTGCCATTTATGCCAAGCGCTGTCGTCGGCGCGAGCCGTAGTAGAGTCGTAGCGCAGATGGACATAGATTTGAGTTGAGAGGAAGCGGTTGATAGTGAAAGCGAGGGTGTTTTCCCAGTCGCCTTGGATGTAGGAATAGTCGGTGAAGGCGGTGAGCGTCGACGTAAGTTTTATGTTGTAGGCAATCTGCCAGACCATTTTGCAGTCGATGTTTGAACCGAATTGGTTGGCGATATTGCGACCGGCCTTGATGCTCATTGTAGTCTCGTCGATTTTGTTGTTGATACAGGTTTTGAGGTTGTAAGACAACGGGGCCAACGAGGCGTTGACTGTAAAGTTTTTCTTTGGGTTTTCGTAGGAGTAGGTCATACCAAGACCGATGTTCAACTCGCCCGGGGAGAGAAACGAGGCCTGCATATCGCGGGTGTTTTTCTTATAGTTGTTGAGCAACTGGGTTTTAAATTGGAGAGTTGCCGAGTAGTACCAACTTTTGCGGGCCTTGATACCAAACTTGCTATTGATTTGCAGCAGGTCTTCAGAGATGCTGTAGTTGCGCAGCGAGTCGTCGGGGGCGCTGTTCATAGCGAGCTTGTATTGGATAGTGTTTTCGAAGAGCAGATTGGGGTGGAATGTCTGGTTGAGCTTCACGTTGTAGACGCCGTTGACGATGGCATTGAGGTTGTTGTTGCCACCTTGATACCAGTTGGGAGAGTTGTAGGCTTGAGAGAATTGCACTAAGCCGGTGAAGTCGTGAATCCAGTTTTTGCGTTTCACTTCGAGGGGTTTGACGTCGTTGACCACATCTTTTTTGTCGACGCTGATTTCCTCAACGTTGATGCGTGCCGTGGCCGGGTCGACATAAGCGCGATAGCGTTTGGGGGCTTCGGGCAGGTCGTTGATATTGTAGCGCACGTCGCCGGGGTGGTCGACCATGAAACGTTGACGTGTGTAGCGCATACGGTTGTCGAGGGCTACGCGGTCGTTGACCCAACGCATGATAGAGTCGCCTCGGCCAAATGTAGAGATTTTGGGCGGTTCGACGTGGATATCGTAGCTGTCGAAGACGGCCGGAGTATAGAAATATGGGGGGAACACTTGGCTGCTGACGTCGAGCGTGGTGTCGGCTTCGAGCTTTTGTGGCGCAGCGGGGCGTTGCACTATCTCCACCCACTCGCCATTGACAAATTTGTAGCGTTTTTTATTTTGCGCAGAGGCGGCTGAAGCCACTACTAACAGAAGCAGAAACGCCAATATAGTTGAGTATTTTTTTGCCATTACCATAGTTTTATACAAATTTGTATATCAAACTGTAAATATTCTGCAAAAATACGATTTTTTTTTGGCT
>CAZBBL010000140.1:0-5231 GCA_964490275.1 uncultured Barnesiella sp. | reverse complement strand
AGCCTTTTGACTCAGTCGAATAGCTCGCTATACTCCTTCGTATGCAAGGCTAAATACCGGGGCACATCTGCGACCTTGGCGTTAATAAATTTTGTGGAACGGGGTCTAAATTACTAAATTTGCTGTTGTAAAGTTTTAGCTGACGAACTAATTGTGAAGCAAGTTTGTTTGAAACAGCAATTTGATTATGATACGACTCGCACAAGCAGATGATTTGCAGGCTATTATGTCGATTTACGATTCGGCACGCCGCTTTATGCGCTCGAGAGGAAACTCTATGCAGTGGGTAAACGGTTATCCGGCTGAAAGTTTGATATGCCAAGATATAGCTAATGGCAATTGCTATGTTGGCGTCGATAATGATTCGCGTATATCTTTTGTCTTTGCTTTTATTGTCGGTGACGATCCTACGTATCGTAATATTGATGGGGCATGGCTCAATAACAGGCCATACGGCACTATTCATCGGCTTGCATCAGCCGGCAGGGTCACGGGTGTATTCCGTCAGTGCTTGGATTTTTGCTTGATGCATATTGACGAAATACGTGTTGATACACACGCCGACAACCTCCCGATGCGAAATGCCGTAGAGCGCGCCGGATTTGTGCGCTGCGGAGTTATCTATGTCGCTGATGGCACGCCACGAATCGCCTACCAATACAGTAACGACCGAGAATGGCAAAAGATGGTTAGTGGCGAGATTTATGATGCAGCACATCCATCTCTGATTGAGAAGTTGGTTGCTACACGCGAGAAGATATACGAGTTTAACCGTCTGCGCCCCACACAATTGCAAGAGCAACACGCTATTTTAAAGAATTTGTTGGGCTCTTGTGGCGATGAGATACTTATTAATCAGCCGTTTCGTTGCGACTATGGATGCAATATCCATGTTGGCGAACGATTTTTCGCTAATTTCAACTTCACCGTACTCGATGAGGCTCCGGTGAGGATTGGCGACGATGCTTTTATCGGCCCGAATGTTAGTATCTATACGGCTTGCCATTCGACAGATGTCGATGAACGCAATTCGCGTCGCGAGTGGGCCGAGTCTGTGACTATCGGCAACAATGTTTGGATTGGAGGGTCGGTCACAATACTCCCCGGCGTTACGATTGGCAATGGCGTGACTGTTGGCGCAGGTTCGGTTGTAACCAAAGATATCCCCGACAATGTTGTAGTCGCCGGCAATCCGGCAAAAATCATAAAGCATTTAAAATGATGAGCAGTGCCACTGAAAAATACAGAGCGCTAATACATGGCCTTGAGAGTTTAGCTAACGCCACAAAGGCTCGACCAATGGCGGCATATATGCGAAATCAGTTTGCATTCTACGGTGTCCAGGCCGTTGACCGGAAATCGGTTTTTCGCGAATTGATTAAAGCCGATAAGCGTTCAGGCGTTATCGATTGGGAACTCCTCGATTTATGTTTCGACGATGAGCATCGCGAGCTTCAATATTTCGTCTTAGATTACCTCAGAGTGATGAAAAACCGCCTGACTTACAATGACGTGCCTCGGCTTTATCGTTATATCAAAAATAAGCAGTGGTGGGACATGATTGATGGCCTAGACCGCATCATTGGTAGCATCGCTTTTACCGACAATCGTATTGATGATTTAATGCTGAAATGGTCAACCGATGATGATTTTTGGATACGTCGTGTTGCCATTGACCATCAAATTGGGCGCAAGGATAATACTAACGAGGGTTTGTTGTCCAAAATTTTAAAAAATAATTTCGGCAGTAAGGAGTTTTTTATAAACAAAGCTATAGGTTGGAGTCTGCGAGAATATTCTAAGACAAATCCTCGTTGGGTAAATCAATTTATAGCGGCCAACAGCCAGCGGATGGCGCCTCTGAGTATTCGCGAAGCCTCGAAATATCTGTAACCGCACTGAATAACAATATATAATGCAACAAAATAAAGCTAAATTCTATGTCGACGAAGATAAATGCATCGGTTGTGGCAAATGCGTAAACGTTTGCTCGGGCCAGGTGCTTAAGCTCGTTGATGGATTGCCTGAGATAAAAGATTTCGACCGCTTTGGATGGAGCGGTTGTTGGAAGTGTCAACACTGCTTGGCTGTATGCCCCGAGGCGGCTATAAGCATCCTTGGCAAACGCCCCGAAGACTCTTTGCCCAAACCCGATTCTCAGATAGCTGAGCAAATCGACCGACTTGTGGCCTATCGCCGAAGCTGCCGACGTTACCTTGGGAAAAATGTCGAGCGAAGGTTGATGGATCAGATAATCAAAGACATGGAAAATGTGCCCACCGGAGGAAACTCTATGACGCTCGAGATGTCAATTATCGACGATATGGACGAGCTCGACCGAATTTGGCGGTTTGTCTATGATGGCATGGAGAAGAATGCGGCGCGAGGATACTATAGTTCGGGCATGAGCCGGTCGATGTATCAAACAATGAAACGTTCAGAACAGGCCCTTCGCAAAGACGACTTACTCTTTTGTGGAGCGCCACACCTTTTTATTGCTCACAAACGAGCAAAAGGGCAGTGGGCACAAGACGATATCGCAGATTGTAATATAGCGTCAGCTTATTTCGAAATGATTTGCAATGCCCACGGGCTTGGCACCACTATTATGAGCTATGCTGCAAGTGTAATTAATGACGTGCCCGGCGCGCGAAAAATGCTCGGTATTCCCGACGACCATTATATGGGTTTAATTATCGGTTTCGGTTATCCCGAAATCGTGTATGCGCGTGGTATTCAGAAGGATCGCAGTAGCAAAATACATCGTTTTACATCAGGTAATAAATAAATTCATATAGCATATGAAAGTATTGTTGGTAAATGGTAGCCCTCATAAAGATGGTAATACGTTTATCGCCCTAAATGAGGTTGCAAAACAGCTGCAAGCACAAGATATTGATACCGAAATTTTGTGGATTGGTACGAAGCCGTCGCGCGGATGTATCGACTGTTGCAAATGCCGCAGACAAGAGCTCGGGCGTTGCGTATTTGAAGATGATATGTGCAATGTGATTATCGACAAGATGGCCGAGTCTGACGCAATCATTCTTGGTAGTCCGGTATATTATGGACAGCCTGCCGGTAATCTCCTTTCACTTCAACAACGAATGTTGTTTTCCGGCACTAAATCGTTTGAAGATAAACCGGCCGCAGTTGTCTGCGTATGTCGCAGAGGTGGAAGCTCAGCCGCATTTCAGACTCTCCAAATGCCCTTCCAGATGTGCAATATGCCTATCGTTACGTCTCAGTATTGGAATATTGTTTTTGGATGTCATGAAGGTGAGGCTGCTCTTGATGTTGAAGGTATGCAAACGATGCGTACGTTGGCTATAAATATGGCTTGGCAACTTAAGAAATTGCACGATACGCTAACATCTTCCAAGCCTCAGCGCGAAGACTATACGCCGATGAATTTCATCAGATAGTCGGCTTATTAGCCCAAGTCAGTGCGCAAATCATCAATCTATTGGAGAATAACCTTAATTGCTGAGGATCCGTAGCGAAGGATATAGATGCCTGATGTCAGCGTTGAGAGGCTCAGGTTGTCGACGTGATGCGCTGATAATACGAGTCGGCCCAATGTGTCGTAGACTTCAGCGTCGGTGGCCGTCTCAAATGCTACTTCTCGTCCGTGGATTGTGGCTGAGTTCTCGTCGTTGTTGATGGCTTTTACGGTGCCAACGCTCGTCACGGTGTCGTATGTCGAGAGTTGGTAGGCCGATAGTCCATAACCGGGCTGATATAGAAACATATTGATAATATCCTTGCCGTCGACGTTGTAGCGAGCCATTGCACTTAGATGCCAAATGTCGGCATAAATATTTTTGCTCGTCATGCCGGTGGATATCGAGCCAACGGTTTCGAGTTTCGAGAGTATTGTTGCAGCAGGTACGGCCTTAGTTGAGACATCGGTCGATAATGAGTGGATGGGAGTGCCCAATTCTTCTAAATCTTCGGTTTTCCATATGCCAAGCTTGTAGTCGTCGCGACTGTCTCCGCCATACAAAGCAAAATAGCGGTCGGCAAATTTTACGAGATTAAAACCGTTTGATGTATCTGTGCCTTCGAGCGCGGAAGATGTGCTTGTGCGTGGATAGATGCGTAGCGGACATTTCTCATGGTCAACGATGATGTTGTCGTCGTTGATTCGATAGATGCTGATATGCAAAGGATAGTCTACGCCATTGTATAGTGAAACGATTTCGTCGCGTTCGGTAAGCGTGTCCCATCCTTTTTCGACAAACACGAGTCCCTTTGTGATATACTGTTTTGTGGCTATCGTGAATGGGAAGTATGCTCCAAATCCTTCATCGCCAAATACACCGCTCACTACGGGTAGCCCAAGTTTTCTCCAATAGTACACTTCGGTGTATGGCGATTTTATCTTATATTGCTTGTGGCCGGAGCATTCACCATCTACTTCGATTTTTACGACATCAATGATATAGTTGCGCTGATAAGCATATGAGCTATCATCTTCTGTGTCCCATGGAAAGAATCCTATAAGGTTGTCGTCTTCGTCTTTTGTCAGCGCGAAGTCGGAATATTTATCAAACCAACCTTTTTTGAGTTGAGCTGCGGTGAATTGCAATTCAATATCGTCGAGAGCTTCGCCTGTGATGGCACTGAATCGATGTAGCTTTATATGACTGCCATCGGCCTGCGGATTAGCCGGAATATAGATGACATTATCTTTATATACAACAGATTGCAACTCCGTTTCGGTTTTGTCGGGAGTCGTAACAGACCATAATTTATGAACGTAGAAATTTGTTCCATCATTTTCAAATGAAAGTATAGGAGCATCGTCGGCAGCAATGCCGATAGAATAGCAGGAAATGAAAGCTATTATAAGCGTGAATAATTGCTTGGGCATCAGAATGTGATAAATATTTAGAGTTTGTTTGCGAATTTACGTAAATTATCTGAAATGATGGGCGATTTTTCGGAATAAATCATAAATTATTTGTCGAGAAATATGCAATTAGTTGATTTTTAGACATCTATTGTTGCAAAAAAAATGCTCGTGCTTTCGTGCCAATTTAGATGCCGAAAGTTGGAGCGGACTATCGATAATCTGTTGCTTATCCGTAAATTGTTACGTACATTTGCAATGTAAAAATTGATTGTTTAAGGATATATGAAGAAAGTTATAGTAAGCGCAATGCTTGCCATTAGTTGCTTAGCAGGATTTTCACAATCATCAATTGTATCATTCATGCAAGCTCCGG
>CAZBBL010000139.1:0-5366 GCA_964490275.1 uncultured Barnesiella sp. | reverse complement strand
CCGCCTTGTATCGTTATTGCTCGTTCTTGCGCCAGAGGTACAGGCGGTCGCCGGGACGTATCTTGCAGGGCACTGCGATTGAGAAATCGTCGCCCTTGTTGACCTCGGCCACGGCTCCGGCGTCGAGACGCATTTCGCTGAGCGTCACCTCTACCGCACCCGTCGACGGCCCGGTGATGATTATCTCGTCGCCCGGACGCAGTGTACCCGTCTCCATGTGAAACTCGGCCACGCCAAGGCGCGGGAAATAGCGAGTGGCCTTGGCTGCATACACCTTGGTGCGAGTTGCCGACGACCCATATTTCGACGACCATTCGCCCAAGCGTTGCCCAAGGTAGTAGCCGTTCCAGAATCCGCGGTTGAAAATCAAGCGCAAACGCTCGTCCCAGGCCGCAATTTTCTCCTCGCTGTAGGTGCCGTCGACAATCGATTCGAGCGCCTGAGAATAGCATTCCACGGCGATTTTTACATACTCGGCACCGCGGGCGCGACCTTCGATTTTAAACACGCTTACGCCCGCATCTATCATCTTGTTGAGGAAGTGGATAGTCTTGAGGTCCTTGGGCGACATGATATATTTGTTTTCGATGTCGAGTTGGTCGCCCGTCTCGCGGTCGGTTACGGTATAGCTGCGACGGCATATCTGAGTGCAGCTGCCACGGTTGGCACTTGAGTTCATCTCATGGAGACTCAGGTAGCATTTGCCCGACACGGCCATGCACAGGGCGCCGTGGCAAAACATCTCAATCTTCACCAACCCGCCCTTCGGACCGCGTATCTGCTCGTCGACGATGGCGCGGTGGATGGCTGCCACCTGCTCTAAATTGAGCTCGCGGGCCAGCACTACCACGTCGGCCCATTGCGAATAAAATCTTACGGCCTCGATGTTGGTGATGTTGCATTGGGTAGATATATGAACTTCTACGCCCTCGCTGCGTGCGATAGTGATGGCTGCGATATCCGACGCGATGACAGCCGTGATGCCGCTTTGAGCCACGGCGCGTATTATCTCGCGGCATTTCTCCAACTCGTTGTCGTAGATGACGGTGTTGACCGTCAGATAGGTTTTCACACCGGCCTCGTTGCATATCTGCGCTATCTGGCGCAGGTCGTCGAGGGTGAAGTTGGCTGAGGAGCGGGCACGCATGTTGAGCCCTTCAACGCCAAAATAGATGGCGTTGGCGCCGGCATTGATGGCAGCGTGGAGCGACTCGTAGCTGCCGACGGGGGCCATTAGTTCAAAATCTTTTCGTTGCATAAACAAAAACAAAACAAGGGATGCGCCCTTGGCGAGCACACCCTTGTTGTATGATTAACATTTTCAAACAGCTAAATAAGAGAGTTAGGCTTCGGGCTGAGCGGCTTCTGTGGCAGCGGGAGCAGCCTCGGTAGCGGCAGCCTCGGGAGCAGCCTCAGCTTTGGGAGCTTCAGTAGCTGCGGGAGCAGCGGGAGCAGCTTCGGTAGCTTCCGAACCAAAGTTGGTGGGTTGAGTTTGCTCTGTTGCGGGCATTTGGTCGCCAAATTCGCCGTTGTCAGCTTCCTTGCTGTTGCCAATCAATGATGAGAGGATTGACAATACCAAGATGATGATAGCCAACACCCATGTTGTTTTTTCGATGAAGTCGTTGGTGCGTCTTACGCCCATGATTTGGTTTGAACCGGCAAAGTTCGAAGCCAAGCCGCCGCCTTTAGATTTTTGAATCAATACGACGATTATCAATAAGATGGCTACGATGACGGTTAAAACTACTAATACTGTTTGCATTGTGGTGTTATCTGTTTATTTTGATTGTTCTTTATGGTGTTGATTGTTGATCAGCTTACGCAAAAAACGTAATTGGTCTGCAAAGTAAACACTTTTTTTTGGATAATTCAAGCTTAATTGACTTATAATTTCATAAGCTTGTTGATAATGGCGCTGTCGAATGAATATTTTTGCCAAGCTTTCGCTGAGCAATGTGTCGTCGGCTGCCGGTTGTGGAGGCTCTTGTTGGCGGCGTTGCTCGGCATGTTGTGCCACCGGCGACTTCTCTTCGGGTATGACGCCGGCGCTTTGTTTCTGCTTGATGATAAACTTGTTGAGCAAATCGTCTTGGCTCCCCTCGGGGGCTTCGGCCGGCTCGGGTATGCTCTCCTCCTCTTCGCGCGACAGCAGTTGAGCATAGTCGGGCGTAGGATTGAAGATGAGTCGTTCGAGCATTTGCTCCTCCTCTGCCGACGTGCTCCCATAGGTGTTGAGAAATGTGTCGATGGCGCTGTCGGTTGTCGGCGTCGCCGGCTTCTCTTCGGGGTAGAACGATGCGTGGTCACACCCCGCGCCCTCCAACAATATATATAGGTCGGTAGGGTCTGACGTGGTCATCGCCACCGATTGTGTCAACTCGTTGCGCAACGCCTCGTCGGCGATTTTGTCGGCATGGTTGCGCAGCAACAGCGCTGCCGGCAGCGTGAAGTAGGGGTAGCGCTTGCGAGCTTCCACTACGTCGTCGACCATAGTCTCCGTCGAGGCTTTGGGGTCGGATAATATGTCGATAAGTGTGTTGATGTCAGTCATTTACCAGTTGCCGAGTGTTGCGTTAAAGATTAGTTCTACAAGCTCTTTCGAAATCTGTTGACACAGCTCGTCTTGCACGTCGGTCAGCAATTGTGAGCTGTCAAAGTCGCGATAGGCCGAGAAGGTTTGGTCAAGGTCGTTGCGGTCGTTTTTCTCGTCGGTATATTTCACACGCACGGTGATTGTCAGACGCGTTTGCGAGGCGTAAGCGTCCTCGGTCACAGCTTGCGGCGTCAGCGTGTAGCCGGTGATTTCGCCCTCGAGCGAGATGTCGGCGTTGCCGTCGGTCGTCGTCAAGCGCGTATTGCGTGTGATATAGTCCAATAGTTCGTTCTCAAACGTCTGTTGCAGAGGTGGATACATCAGCGCCGCACGTATCGGGAAGTTCGACACGTGTATCGTATGATAAATCGAGTAGTCGATAGCCGCACCGTTGAGCGTATAGTTGGGCACACAGCCGTGCCATGCCAATACCGAGGCGGTTGCTACGAGCGTCGTTGCCAACGCGTGGCGGAGTTTATTCAAGGCCATATTCTTTAATCTTGCGATAGAGGGTGCGTTCTGAAATGTTGAGTTCGGCCGCCGCCGCCTTGCGACGTCCCTGGTTGCGCTCCAACGACCGGCGTATGGTTTCGCGCTCGGTGTCTTCGAGCGTGAGGCCCCCCTCGGTCGGTGTCACGTCTTCGACGGTGTGGCTGTCGGCGTGGCGCGAAATCAGCAGGTCGTTGATGCCGCCGGGTATGCGCATCAGGCTGTGGCCTGTCGTCTCCTTGGCCTCGGTGATGGGTGCGTCGATAGCGCCGGCACTGAAGCCTTCGTCGTCGATTTTGCCCCCCTTGCCAAGCCGACTCTTGAGTTCGTCAATCTCGTGTTGCAGGCGGAAAATAAGGTTGAACAGCATATCGCGCTCATGCTCATAGCTGTTGCGCGAACTTATTATCGCCGGAGCCGAGATGTCGGGACGCGTCGGCAGCAGCGTGTCTATATCGTCGCCGTCGAGCTCGCGACCGGCGTCAAACAGCGCGGCCTGCTCGATGACGTTTTTCAGCTGGCGCACGTTGCCGGGCCAACTGTAGTGGAGTAGGTGAGTGCGAGCCTCGTCGCCAAAGCTGATGGCCGGTGTGCGATAGCGCTCGGCAAACTCCGACGCAAATTTCCTCGCCAGCAACATTATGTCGTTGCCACGATTGCGCAGCGCCGGCACGGTGATTTGCACCGTCGACAACCTATAGTAGAGGTCTTCACGGAAGCGCCCTTCGGCGATGGCCGCAGCCATGTCGACGTTAGTCGCCGCCACGATGCGTATGTTGGTCTTTTGCACCGTCGACGACCCCACTTTTATAAACTCGCCGCTCTCCAATACGCGCAGCAGTCTGGCTTGCGTCGTCAGCGGCAACTCCGCTACCTCGTCGAGAAATATCGTACCTCCGTCGGCCTCCTCAAAGTAGCCCTTGCGCGACGCTACTGCGCCCGTGAAGGCCCCCTTCTCGTGGCCAAACAGCTCTGAGTCGATAGTCCCCTCGGGGATGGCGCCACAGTTGACGGCGATATATTTGTTGTGCTTGCGCGCACTGTTGCGGTGGATAATCTTCGGAAAAAACTCCTTGCCCGTACCGCTCTCGCCGGTCACCAACACCGACAAGTCGATAGGCGCCACTCGCAGCGCACGCTCCACGGCGTTGTTGAGCCCCGGCGCGTTGCCCACGATGCCGAGCGTTTGTTTCACGGCGGCGACTTCCACTGATGGCAAGCTGTTATTTATCATTATCGCGCAATTTATATGTCGTTTCTTTCAGATATTGGCCAAACTCCTCCAGCGAGCCCATGTGCTTGCGCTGCTCCTCTACCGAAATCGGTTGGCCTACTGTGATATGAAATGTCTTATGACGTTTGCGGAACACTTCGGCCGGATGACGCAGCGACCTGAGTTGCCATGCCGTCAATCCAAGGAAGTTGAACCACCAGCTCTGACTGCCATGGAAGAATATCGGCACTACCGGCACCTTCAGCTGCTCTATCAGCCTTATGATATTGGGCTGCCACTCGCGGTCTTTCAATCTCAGACGCCAGTTTACCTTCGCTACAGCCCCGGCAGGGAAAAAGCCCACAGGTTCGCCCGAGCGCACTTGCATTATCGCCTGCTTGATGCCCTTCATCGACACGGCCTTCTTCTTCGGATCGTCTGATGCCAACGCGTCGACAGCAATAAAGTTGTCGCGCATACCCGATATATAGTTGAGCATCATGTTTACCATCACTCTGAATTTCGGACGACGCTGTGCCACAATGTCAATCAATATTATGCCGTCTAAAGCTCCGAAATGGTGGTTGCTCACCGTGATAAACGCCCCTTCGGGCAGGTTGTCGAGCACCTCCTCATTGTCGATTTTGAGCTTTATGTCGAGCTCCTCGAGCATTCCGCGCACGAATCCGGGTCCGCCACCGGGGTTGTCGATATTGTGTTCGTGCAGGTCGTTAACCTTGTCGACCTTCAAAAACTTAAACAAACCCTTGGTGAACTTTTGGTGGCGACCAAGCCATGGCGACAGCTTTGCCACATCGTCCATGTCGATTACCACACGCTTCTTAGGCTCTTCAGCAGCAACGTTTACAGCCTTTGCTTCGGTATTTGCAGCCTTTGTCTCGGTAGCAGCAGCCTTAGTTTCGGTATTTGCAGCCTTAGTTTCGGTATTAGAGGCAGCTTTAGCCTCGTTTGATATATTATTTTGTTCCATTTGATTATCCTATCTATGAGAGTCTTTCATTTCAACCTACAAATATACGCAAAGTAGCCGAACTTCCCTCAATCTCA
>CAZBBL010000138.1:0-5459 GCA_964490275.1 uncultured Barnesiella sp. | reverse complement strand
GTTTGGCGAATGTGCTTCACCGATGTGGGCTATTGCGCCGTAGCCGGGTTGGGGTAGGGGCGTCGTGGCGGTGGATTTGACAAGAGTGATATTTTAGCATATCGCGCTATCTTTGTCGTTTTATCTTTGCCGACGTGAAAGTAAAAAATGTCAACATGTGCGATTTATCACTCAATCTATTAACCCTTAAAAAATTTTTTCATGTCGCCCCCCGGCCACAATATTTGTCATGCTACAGCCCTCCGTTAAAGCAATTTTATGATTGTCGGTGCGGTAGGTTTGGGAATTATCACTAATTTTGCTGTTTGAAATTGATTTAAACAACGGTTCAATCATTTTTTTGATGAAAAGATACAACATTATCAACAACTCGCTGGGTTGGCTCTGCTTTGTCGTGGCAGCTGTCACTTACCTGCTTACGCTCGAGCCTACTGCCAGCTTCTGGGACTGTCCCGAATTCATCTCTCAAGGCTATAAACTCGAAGTAGGCCACCCGCCGGGCAACCCTATCTTCATGCTCGCTGCGCGCTTCTTCGTCAACTTTGCCGGTGGCGACCCCACGAAAGTGGCTGTTATGGTCAACGCCATGTCGGCCCTGCTCAGCGCCGGCACTATTTTGCTGCTGTTCTGGACTATAACTCACCTTGTGCGCCGACTCATGGTTGGCCGCAGCAACGCCGAGCTTTCGCTCCCGGCCACGATTACCGTCATGGCTTGCGGCCTCTGCGGAGCGCTGGCCTACACCTGGAGCGATACATTCTGGTTCTCAGCCGTTGAGGGTGAGGTTTACGCCTTTTCATCGTTTTGTACGGCCTTGGTCGTATGGCTTATCCTCAAGTGGGACAATCGTGCCGACGACCCTCATAGCGACCGCTATTTGATATTGATTGCCTACGTCATCGGTATCTCTATCGCCGTCCACCTGCTCAACTTGCTTACTATTCCGGCTTTGGCTCTGGTGGTCTACTTCCGCAAAGTGAAAAATACCACCATGTGGCGCACCCTGGGCGCTCTGCTCTGCTCGTTTGTAGTCATCGCGCTCATCCTCTATGGCTTGGTGCCCGGATTTATCGGCAACGCTCAGTGGTTTGAACTGTTCTTCGTCAACGTGCTCGGCTTTAGCTACAACATCGGTGTATTGATTTATGCCCTGCTGTTGGTAGGCGTGCTCATATGGTGTGTGCGCTCGCTCTACTCTCAAAAGAGCCGTTGGCAGATACAAGTGTCGTTTGTGTTGAGTGTCATCCTCAGTGGCATCCCCTTTATCGGGTCGTCGTGGTGGCTCCCCACACTGCTTATCATCGCCCTTTGTGCCTACATATTCTTTGGACGTCGCCTCAATGTGCGCATCCTCAACATCGTAGCACTCAGTATATTGGTAATCTTTGCCGGATACTCATCCTACGCATTGTTGCTCATACGCTCTCACGCCAATCCCCCAATGAATCAAAACTCGCCAGACAACGTCTTTGCCCTCGGTTCTTACCTCAACCGTGAGCAATATGGCGAGACTCCGCTCCTCTACGGCCCCTCGTTTGCGTCGCAGCCCAAAGGTGTCGTCGACATCAACACCGGCGCTATAGAGTATATCACCGTTGAGGGCAATCCTCAATATGCAAAAGTGGCCAAAACCGACCCCTCCGAGCCCGACCGCTACGTCAAGCTCAAGGGCAAAGAAAGCTACGACATGACTCCCAACATGATTTTCCCACGTATGTATAGCCAGCTGCCGGGCCACCCCGAAGGCTATCTCAACTGGATTGGCGAAACCATGGAGTCGCTCCCGACAACCTCTGAACAACCCTATTATCAACGCACATCCTCAGGCGACCTCAAACCGCTTACCGTCAACGGTATGCAATATACCGAAGACATTCCTCACCCCACTTTGGGCCAAAACATCCGCTATTTCCTCAACTATCAGCTCGGCCATATGTATTGGCGCTACTTCATGTGGAACTTTGCCGGCCGCCAAAACGACTTGCAAAACTCTCGCGGCGAACTCACTCGCGGCAACTGGATTAGCGGCATCTCATTTATCGACAACGCTCGCCTCGGCGACCAATCGCTCCTCCCCGACGACCTCGGCGAAGGCAACAAAGGCCACAACGTATTTTATATGTTGCCCTTGCTGATGGGCTTGCTCGGCATCGCCTTGCAGATGCTCCGCGGCATGGAAGGCGTGCGCCAATTCTGGGTCGTATTCCTGCTGTTTTTCATGACCGGCATCGCTATCGTGCTCTACCTCAATCAGCCGCCAAACCAACCCCGCGAACGCGACTACGCCTTCGCCGGCTCATTCTACGCCTTCGCCATCTGGATTGGCATGGGTGTCTACATGGTTTGGAAACTGCTCAAATGGGCCCTCAAAGCCGATAAGGTAAAAGACTCGCGCCGCTCGTTGGTAGCCTCGATTATCGCCGCAGTGGTGGCCCTCGCAGTGCCCTTGCAGATGGTTTCGCAAACCTGGGACGACCACGACCGCTCGGGCCGCTACACCACTCGCGACTTCGGCATGAACTACCTCTCGAGCCTCGATGAAAACGCCATCATCTTCACCAACGGCGACAACGATACATTCCCCTTGTGGTATGCACAAGAAGTTGAGGGCTACCGCACCGACGTGCGTGTCGTCAACCTCGCCTACCTCACCACCGACTGGTATGTCAACCAAATGCGCGTGCCATCCTACGAGGCCAAAGGTATCGCCATGCAAGCCGAGCCCCTCGACTACGCCTACGACCGTCTGCAACAGTCCTACATCTTGTCCGACGAAGAGCAAACAGCCCCCGTCAACGTCACCGACGCCCTCCGCGACCTCTATAAGTCGCCCGACGCCGTTGTCATGGACCGTTTCCGCAAACTTCGCTACCCCTTGATGTATATCCCCGCCAACGTCAAAGCCGCCCAAGCCAAAGGCGTCATCTCTCCCTCACAGGCTGCTCAAGCCTCTGATGCCATCATCGTCGACCTCTCAAAAGCCAGCGCTATCACCCTCTCTGAGGCCATCTCGCTCGACATGATCTCGACCGGCATCAACAACGGTTGGAACCGCCCCGCCTACTTCGCCATGACCGTCCCCGACGATTACTATCTCAACCTCTCGAGCTACCTGCGCAACACCGGTTTGACCTATCAAGTTACCCCCGTCAAAGAC
Organism: uncultured Barnesiella sp.; assembly: GCA_964490275.1. Lineage (GTDB taxonomy): Bacteria > Bacteroidota > Bacteroidia > Bacteroidales > Muribaculaceae > JAGBWK01. Next base: position 2,302 of record CAZBBL010000138.1, on the reverse strand, counting down.
CCCGAATACGACCCCCGCAAAGGCGTCATCAGCGTCTCTACCGATAAGATGTACGACAACGTGATGAACAAATTCCGCTGGGGTGGCCTCGACTCAGGTCGCGACCTCTATCTCGACGAAACCGTGCGACGTATGGTCACAACCCACCGCTCGGCCCTGCTCGACCTCGTAAGCTCGCTCTACAACGAAGGCATCACACTGCTCTACGGCGACGGCGATGTCGCCTCTACCGACCCCGCTGTCGTAGCCAAAGCCAACGATCGTTTCAACAAGGCCGTCAACGTGCTCAACCTTATGGAGAAGAAAATCCCCGCTAAGGTCGCTCCCTACGCCATACAAATCGGTCAGCATATCGCCGATGCCTACTATATGCTCGGCGACGCCCTCTCGCGCGACGACCTTATGGCACGCGGTCGCGCCATGCTCCACGCCGAGATTTTGCGCTACGCTCCCTATGTGCCCTACTATTCTTCGTTGCTCAACGACGAAACCCGCGCCCGCGCAGCCGAAAGCCCCGTCGCAGCCATGCAGCTCAAACAAAAACCGCTCTCAGTCGTCAACCTCAACCTCTCATCGACCGATATCTACGTGCCTCAATACCTCTATGGTTTGATTCAAGACTATTATCAGTCAGAGGGCGACATCGACCGCTTGCAAGACGAGCTCGACCGCCTCGACGTCAACTTGGCCGACCTTGAGCGCCTTCTCAGTTACTAATCACGTCTAACGCAAATCCCCTTAGAGTGTTTATCGAAAAACCCCCGCTGCTATATCGCCTCCTTTTCCCGGAGGCGATATGGCGCGTTAAACGCAAGCACCATAAGGTAGCTTATATCACCTTCGACGACGGCCCAATCCCCGAAGTCACCCCTTGGGTGCTCGACACCCTCGACCGCTACGGCGTCAAAGCCACCTTCTTCATGGTCGGCGACAACGTCAACCGCCACCCCGAACTGCTCGAAGAGGTGAAACGTCGCGGTCACAGCTACGGCAACCATACAATGCACCACCTCCAAGGCATGAAGGTGCGTGGCATCACCTACATGCGCGACATTACCGAGGCCGCCGCACTTATCGACAGCCCTCTGTTTCGTCCTCCACACGGCCTGCTGCGCTGGTCGCAGGCCAAAGCCATCAAAGACCGCTACAACATTATCATGTACGATCTCGTCACCCGCGACTATAGCCGTAAACTATCGCCCGAGCAAGTGCTCAACAACGTACAACGCTATGTCCGCAACGGCTCCATCATCGTTTTCCACGACTCCCTCAAAGCCCGCACCAACATGCAATGGGCCTTGCCACGTGCCCTTCAATGGCTCTTAGACGAAGGCTATGACCTACTCCCCCTGCCAATGTAAGAATCTGTTGCGAAGCCTCGCCCACGAGCTTGGCATCGGAGCTATAGGCGTCACCGACGCTCTGCCGGTCGATGCCGAAGCCTCTGTGGCCTATCGTCAGTGGCTATCGCGTGGCGACAATGCCGACATGGCCTACGCCCAACGCTACCTCGACGTGCGCGACGACCCCCGTCAGCTACTCTGTGACGCCCGCTCCATCATCGTCTGCGCATTCCCCTATGCCCACAGTTGCGACCCCGCTACGGCCCGTCTAATCGCCTCCTATGCCCATGGCGACGACTACCACGAAGTGGTGCGCCAACGTCTGCAACTCATCGTCGATGCCCTCAGCTCTCGCTACGGTGGACAATATCGCATCGTCGTCGACACCGCCCCACTGCGCGAACGCTATTTCGCACAGCGTGCAGGCCTGGGCATCATCGGTCGCAACGGCCTGCTTATCGTCGACTCACTTGGCTCACGCTGCTTCATAGGCTCGATTATCACTACCCTCGACATCCCCGCCGACACCCCCGCCAAAGGCAGCTGCCTCGGCTGTGGACGCTGTATCGCCGCTTGCCCCGGCCACGCCATATCTCCCGCCACCGGTTGCGTCGACGCACGCCGTTGCCTATCTTATCTCACCATCGAGCATCGTGGCGACTTCCCGCCCGACCTCGACCTCCACGGACACCTCTACGGTTGCGATATATGTCAAGATGTTTGTCCCCACAACGCTTCTCTCCCCCAAACTCCCATCCAACAATTCAATCTGCGGCCCGCTCTCGCCAACCTTACCCCCCAAGCCGTCTTGCAGATGACCCAAGCCGATTTCTCAGCCATTTTCAGCCATTCAGCCATCAAACGCGCCAAACTCGCCGGATTGCAACGCAACGCCCGCCAACTCCTCGCCAACAACTCCAACTTGTTGTAAGTCTTATAGGTCTACCCATCAAACGCCT
>CAZBBL010000137.1:2046-5490 GCA_964490275.1 uncultured Barnesiella sp. | reverse complement strand
TATCTGTACGTGCTGATTGGGTGCGGAGCGACGTGGCCGGCCTGTGGCCACCGTGAAAGTTTTTGAAAGTGGATGAAAGAATTTAAAATTAAATTGTTATTTTTGTGGCGTAACGTCATATCTGAGTTGTATGCATCTTATAAATGATAATCTCCAGAATCTCTTTGCCTTATGCAAAAAGTATAAGGTCGGTAAGTTGTATGTTTTTGGCTCAATTCTTACGGCGCGATTTAATGATTGTAGTGATGTTGATGTGCTTGTTTGTTTCACAGAAGAGGTGAATCATAACAATTATGCTGACAATTATTTTGATTTATACAATGAGCTGAAGTCCCTGTTTGGTAGAGATGTCGACTTGGTGGATGATGCTTCGGTAAAGAATCCCTACTTTCGAGAAGAACTTGACGAAACGAAATATTTGGTATATGGATAGAAAATTGTGCAAATATCTTGAGGATGTCCGTTCTTCGATTCTTGAGATTGAGATGTTTATGGCTGATCGCCCTAAAGAGTATGCTACTTTTTGTAATGATACGCTCTTTCGGCGAGGTGTTGAACGCAATATAGAGATAATGGGCGAGGCGATGAATCAAATTTTAAAACTAAATCCTGATGTGCCTATTACTGCTGCTCGGAAAGTTGTAGATACGCGAAATTTTGTGATTCATGCTTATGACTCGTTGAAGCCTGATATACTATGGGGAATTGTGGTAAATCATTTGCCTCTTTTGAAGCTTGAAGTGGAGTCGCTTTTGGCTGATTAAGGTTGATATGGTATAGTTTGTGGTACAAGCGACGATATTCACTTGGTTTATAGATGTTTGATGGGAGCTGGCGAAATGAATTTCGCCCCTACAAACATAGTGGTATCCTTGCAGGGTGACAACGGCTACATCATCAGGGGGTTGCAGCAGCGATGTAGGGGCGTGATTCATCGCGCCCGAACGGAACGAGAGCGGCGCAAATGGCAATATATCAGGCGTTTGAGAATGGGCGGGCGAAATGAATTTCGCCCCTACAATGTTGGTGTATCCTTTGAGGATGGGGTGGGGTAGGGTATAAAAAAGAGAAAAGGGCTTAACTTGGAAGTTAAACCCTTTTCTAACCTTTAGTCGGGGTGACTAGACTCGAACTAGCGACCTCACGCCCCCCAGACGCGTACTCTAACCAACTGAGCTACACCCCGATTAGGTTTCAAAAGCGATGCAAAGGTACGCTCTTTTGATGAAACCACCAAATTTTTTTGCTACTTTTTTCGTATAAAATTTTTAAAAATCGGCTTCGGCTGTTGTTGTGGGTGAGGTAACATTCAGAGCAACAGTGAGTCGGGTGATGTTGGCTCGGGCGAATATTTTTTTTGAAATTTATGAGTTGGCGATTGGTCATTGTCGCCCTTTTATTGGTAATAAAAGCGCCATTTGTTAAAATCGGCTATCGAATTAACCATCCTTAACCTTTGTGACTTTGTTGTGTAGCCGTAATGTGATAGCTTTGTGACGTGAATTTTATCACTTTTCTTGTAAAGAAGACGTTTTTAACTATATAATTATGAATAAAATCTTGGCTTGCGTATGCGGCCTTGCAGTTTTAGTGCTTACGGCTTGTAGCGGGGGCTACAGCGAGGAGAGGGCCGGCGAATTGATCGGTCGCTTTGCCTCGGAGGGTCCCGGCGAGGAGCTTTTCGACGAAATGATTGACTTATATGGCCGGCTTGGCGAATGTTCGATAGACGTTTGTCGGCGGTGTGCCAGTAGTGCCGGCAATTGGGCGGAGTTTTATCAGTCGGTCGAAGAAAATTCAAAAGGATATGCCAACGGCGACTCACTGTCGCGCATTTTGCGGTTTCATCGCCATGAGATGACCGACGCTCAGCGCGAGCGTAAGCAGGCCATCGACACGCGTGTGAAAAACCATATCAAGCAAACCGAATTGGAGTTGAATGCCCGCTTGGAGAAGTGTAGCTGCCACAAGTAAACTCCCTAAAAATGCCAAATCGGCCGAAAAAGCGGAGAAATTGGCGATTGGGGGCGATAAATCGTAGAAACGGCCGTGGTTTTAAAAAAAATTGTTATCTTTGTCGGTCGATACAAAAAATAACGACTTTATAAGATACCAATGAGAGTAAAAATACATAGCGAAGGCAACAACATATTGACTATATTATTCATTGCATTATTGGCCATCAATCTACCGTTGTGGCTTACGTTGAGTAAATCGTTGATTGCCTTGCCGATAGTGATTACCGCAGTCTCGGCCGTGCTGTTTTTGATAGTCCTAAACTTTTTCCGTTCGCCACGTCGACGTTTTGTCGGCGACACCACCGATGTTGTTGTAGCGTCGGCCGACGGCAAGGTTGTAGCCTTGGAACGCACGTTTGAGGACGAGTATCTCCATCAAGAGGTGATACAGCTGTCGGTGTTTATGAGTCTGTTTAATGTCCATGCCAACTGGTTTCCGGTCAATGGCAAGGTAGTTTATACAAAGCACCACGAAGGTCGCTTCCGTGCGGCCTATTTGCCCAAGTCGAGCACCGAGAACGAGCGTTCGACCGTAGTCATCGAGACCCCTTCGGGCCAGCGCATCTTGATGCGCCAGATTGCCGGAGCCATGGCACGCCGCATCGTCACCTATGCCGAGCCGGGCACCGATGCCAATATCGAAGACCACATGGGCTTTATCAAACTCGGTTCGCGTGTCGATCTGTTCTTGCCGCTCGACACCGATATCTTCGTCAAAATCGGCGATAAAACCATTGGTGGCATCACTCCCGTGGGCCGCCTCAACCCCTCTAAAACTCAGAAATAATGCGCAAAATTATAGCCTTCATCCCCAACACGATAACGCTGCTCAACCTCTTGTCGGGCACTATCGCCATCATCTTTGCTTTTGGCTGGAACGAAACCTACGGACAGCTTCAGGGTTGGCAGTGGGCCGCTTTGATGATTGCCATGGCCGCCATCTTCGACTTTATGGATGGCGCGGCGGCGCGACTGTTGAACGCTCGTTCGCCCATCGGTAAAGAGCTCGACTCGCTTGCCGACTTGGTGAGCTTTGGCGTGGCGCCGGCGATGTTGCTGATGTCGGTGATGCGTCATAGCGAAGTTGCGGGCTTGTGGGCCTACGCTCCGCTGTTCATCCCCTTGATGGGAGCCTTGCGATTGGCCAAATTCAATATCGACGACTCGCAAGCGACGGTGTTTAAAGGTCTGCCCATACCTGCCAACGCCATCTTCTGGATTGGCACCGTGGCGGCCATCGCTACCAACCAGGTCAATCCGCCACTCAATCTCTTGGTGCTCTGCATAGCGCTTGTAAGCTTGCTTATGGTGAGCAACCTCGAGATGTTTTCACTGAAATTTCATAGCTTTGCGTTGCGAGGCAACGTAGCTCGCTATTTCATTATCCTCTCTGCGATAGCGTTGGTGTCGTGGCTCGGTTTGCCGG
>CAZBBL010000137.1:0-1946 GCA_964490275.1 uncultured Barnesiella sp. | reverse complement strand
CGCTATTTCATTATCCTCTCTGCGATAGCGTTGGTGTCGTGGCTCGGTTTGCCGGGTTTGGCCGTCACCATCGTAGTTTATATCGTAGTGTCGATAGTGTCGGCGGTGGTGAAAATCAGCTATTAAGCCTGTCGGCTCCATGAGCCGTGGCTTTACATACGTTTCTTAATCGATTGCTAAGATGACATTTTTTCTCTTACTACTGCTCATATTTTTTATTTGGCCGTTGATACGTGTGGTCTACGCCGTGTGGAAGTTGCGCCGTCGAGCTCGCCAAGCGTTTGAGCAGATGAACAATTTTCAAGCCGGAGCTGCCGGCTCGGCACGCCAAGAGCGTCGCGCCGGATGGTCGTCGCCGACGGCCACGCCTCACAAGAAAAAAATCGACAGCGACACCGGCGACTACGTAGCCTACGAAGATATCGAGGACGCCCCATCGGCCGAGCGCCAGGCCCCGCAAAGCTATAGCGGCGAGGTTGAGTCGCAAGTTAGCGATGCCGAGTGGGAAGATATTCCCTGATGCCCTTGATGTGGCCGACGTTGCGAAAAATTGCGTGATATTGACTTCGTGATTCAAAAATTTCGCTATCTTTGTCGGTGAATTATCATGTTTTGTGTCACATTATATATAATATATATCTAAATATCTATAGCCATGGCAGAAATTAAATGCATAGGCATACTTACATCGGGCGGTGATGCCCCGGGTATGAACGCCGCCATACGTGCCGTCACTCGTTCGGCTATCTTCAACGGTTTGACAGTAAAAGGTATCTATCGCGGCTATCGCGGTTTGATTACCGACGAAATCGTCGATTTCCGCACCCAAAACGTCTCCAACATCATCCAAATGGGAGGCACCATCCTCAAGACCGCACGTTGCAAAGAATTTCAGACCCCCGAAGGTCGCCAATTGGCCCACGACGTGCTCGTGCGCCACGGCATCGACGCTTTGGTAGTCATCGGTGGTGACGGTTCGCTCACCGGCGCTCGCATCTTCGCCAACGAGTTCAACTTCCCCATCATCGGCCTCCCCGGCACCATCGACAACGACCTCTATGGCACCGACTCGACCATCGGCTACGACACCGCCCTCAACACTATCATGCAGTGTGTCGATAAAATCCGCGACACCGCGACATCTCACGAACGTCTCTTCTTCATCGAAGTGATGGGTCGCGACGCCGGCTTCCTGGCTCTCAACGGCGCTATCGCCTCGGGTGCTGAAGCTGCCATCATCCCCGAAATCTCAACACAAGTCGACCAGTTGGCCGAACTTATACAAAACGGCTTCCGCAAGAGCAAAAACTCATCAATCGTGCTCGTGGCCGAAAGCCCCATCACCGGTGGCGCTATGGCTTTGGCCGAACGCGTGAAAAACGAATATCCCGGCTACGATGTGCGTGTCTCTATCTTGGGCCACTTGCAACGTGGCGGCTCGCCCACAGCCTACGACCGCATCCTCGCCTCACGTATGGGTGCCGCTGCCATCGACGCTTTGATGGACGACCAACGCAATGTGATGATCGGTGTCAAAAACGACGAAATCGTCTATGTGCCTATCACCCGCGCCATCAAAAACGACAAGCCTATCAACCAGGAGCTGTTGAGCACCTTGCGCCGTCTGTCGATTTAATCGCAAAAATATTTGCACGGTTGAGGTAAATGTATTACCTTTGCCGTGCAACCTCGGGGTATTAGCTCATCCGGCTAGAGCGCGACACTGGCAGTGTCGAGGTGAGCGGTTCGAGTCCGCTATACTCCACCATCCCACAGCCCCCTTCGCATATTGCGAAGGGGGCTGCGTCGTCATCGGCCACATCGTCAGGAGGGGAGACCATCGTAGGGGCGTGATTCATCGCGCCCGAGCGGCGCGTAAGCGGCGCAAATAGCAATATATCAGGCGTTTGAGGGTGGCGGGCGAAATGAATTTCGCCCCTACAAAC
>CAZBBL010000136.1:0-5498 GCA_964490275.1 uncultured Barnesiella sp. | reverse complement strand
TTAACTCTTTCACAATGCCCATTTTAACATATGCACCGGGAAAAAGGCTTGTGCCTTTCTTCTCTCCTTATACGACGAAAGCCACTGACTTGCAGCGGCTTTCGCGTCTTGGCGGAGAGGACGAGATTCGAACTCGTGGTAGGATTACTCCTACGTCAGTTTAGCAAACTGGTGGTTTCAGCCACTCACCCACCTCTCCGTGGTTATGTTCGCTGACATCAGAAACGCTTTTCCTATTCAGCGATGCAAAGGTAAGCACTTTACTTAAATTATCCAAATCTTTCTGCATCTTTCTCGCAAGAAATCTGCAAATTCAACCTGCCGAACTAATGCCTATTTGAGATGCTTCACCTCGTCAAGAGTCACCAAATTGTTGAGTATCGCAAAGATAGTGAGTCCGGCAGGCGTATGAATATCGAGTTTGGCACTGAGATTGCGACGATGCGTAGCAACGGTGTGAACCGACAGACAGAGCGCATCGGCAATTTCCTTATTGGGCAACCCCTTAGCCACACATCTGATGATTTCTTTCTCGCGGTCGGTCAGCGCCTCAACCTTCTCCTCGTCAGACGGCGACTCATCAGCCTCGCCACCGGTCTCTACCAAATGGCTCTTTAGCTTCTCTTCGAGCTTAGCCACCTCAGGCGTGAACAGCGTGTCCTCGATATCGCAGTGCGTCACAAGGTCTTGCTCGCAAACGATAATGTCAAACAACACCGAATTTATCAAGTCGCGATTATTTTGTGGATAGTAACGGATGATGATATCTTTGAGCTCCTTGAGTTTCGCACCGATACCGTTGTGGTGGGCCGAATAATTGGCGATAGTCATTTTTTTGTTCACACGATTGTCGAGCAACTCATTGACATAGGCAAACACATGGTCGTTTTCATATTTCATATGATTTTCGACCTCGTTAACATAGTTGTCGAAAAACTTGAGCAACAACATGGCGACGTTGTCATCATCGTCGCGACAGTTGATAGCCTCAATAAGTTTGCGGCGTATCGACGGAAGCAAAAATTCCAAAAAGTAGGTGTGAGCGCCCTCCAGATAGTTCATCAGCGACACCAACGAAACCTCTGTAGGCGGATTTTTCTTCTTACTTATAAAGTTGACCACCGCGAGAAATGTCTTACAATCTACGCCGTTGCTCTTACACACATCAGCTATCGTACGGTCGCCAAAACCCAATGGTATACCGAAACGACTGATTGCCATCAGCAGCTGATTGTTGTCGTCGATAATATCGCGCAAACGATCCGTAGCCGTGTATAATGCGAATGATTTTGCCATTTTGCTATTGTTTTTCTATGGCAAAGTTACAAAATTTAATCCAAATAGCGGTTTTTTATTTTTTTCACGGCCTTACTCAAACCTCTCACCCCATTTCAGTAGGCACAAAAAAAATTGATTGTCTCCCGACAACCAATCTTAGTTAACCTTAAATCTAATACCATGAAAAACACATTACAAAGATAGCGACATCTGTCAACCACCGCAAGCATTTTAGCAACAAAATCACCTCGATTTAACATTATTTTACTCGCTATTGTCAAATTTCGGCCAAAATAGCTACATTTTGTCGAAAAATAAAACAAACGCTGGCAATTTGTCAACTGCCAGCGCTTGCACTATAAATTATCGGGCAAATGCCCTTTTAACAGATTTTAATCCTTAATAAGGTCGTTGCCGGTCATCTCGGCAGGCTGAGCCAATCCCATGATATGCAGGATTGTAGGAGCCACGTCGGCCAAAATACCATCTTTGACGGTAGCATTCTTGTTGGTCGTCACATAGACACAAGGCACAGGGTTGAGCGAGTGAGCCGTGTTGGGAGTACCGTCAGCGTTGATTGCATTGTCAGCATTGCCGTGGTCGGCGATGATAATCACCTCGTAGTCGGCAGCTTTGGCAGCCTCAACAGTGTCGCGCACGCATTCGTCAACAGCCTTCACAGCTTTTTGGATAGCCTCATACACACCGGTGTGGCCCACCATGTCACCATTGGCATAGTTGACAACGATAAAATTGTATTTCTCCGACTTAATAGCGTCGACCAGTTTATCTTTCACTTCATAAGCACTCATCTCGGGTTGAAGGTCGTAGGTCGCCACCTTGGGTGAAGCCACCAAAATACGCTCCTCACCCTCGTAGGGCTGCTCGCGACCACCATTGAAGAAGAATGTCACGTGAGCATACTTCTCTGTTTCGGCGATATGGAGCTGTTTGAGGTTGAGCGACGAAATATATTCGCCGAGCGTGTTGGCAACATTTTCTTTATCGAAGAGGATGTGCACACCGGTAAACGAAGCGTCGTAGGGAGTCATGCAATAATATTGCAGACCGGGAATAGTCTTCATGCCGGCTTCTGGCATATCGTGTTGAGTCAGCACAATGGTGAGCTCCTTAGCACGGTCGTTGCGATAGTTGAAGAAGATTACAGCATCACCCTCTTTGATTGTTCCGTCTACATTTGCATTATTGATAGGTTTCACAAATTCGTCGGTAACATCTTCGTCGTAACTTTCGCGCATAGCTTGAGCCATATCGGTAGCTTGCTTACCTTCACCGCTAACCAACAGGTCGTAGGCAATTTTCACACGATCCCAACGTTTGTCGCGATCCATAGCATAGTAACGGCCGATAATCGAAGCCACCACACCTGTTGATTGTGCACAATGAGCTTGCAATTGCTCGATAAAGCCAAGGCCCGAACGAGGGTCGGTGTCACGGCCATCCATGAAGCAGTGTACATAGACCTTCTCCAAACCATATTCTTTAGCGATATCCAACAGCGCAAACAAGTGCTCCAACGAAGAGTGCACACCGCCGTTAGAAGTCAAGCCCATCAAGTGGAGAGCTTTGCCATTGTCGCGAGCATAGCTGTAAGCACTCTTTATTTGAGGATTGTCCAAGATAGTCTTCTCTTTGATCGACTTGTTGATTTTCACCAAGTCTTGATATACCACGCGGCCGGCACCGATATTGAGGTGACCCACCTCAGAGTTGCCCATCTGGCCGTCGGGCAAACCGACATTTTCGCCCGAAGCTTGCAGCTTTGAGTGAGGATAGTTGGCAATCAAAGAATCCCAATAAGGAGTAGGAGTCGACGAAATAGCGTCGCTTTTTGTGTGGTTGCCCAGTCCCCAACCGTCGAGGATCATAAGCAAAGCTTTCTTTCCCATAATATTTATCAGTTTAATATGTTGCTATATATATATTAATGTAAGTCGCGAGAGATTTTGCGAATGCAAAGTTACAAAAAAATTGACGATTTATGCATATTCATTTGGCAGATAAGAAATTTGTCGCTAATTTCGCCCCCAAGAAGTCAAATTACAAACAAAATCTCCTATGGACTCCTGGATTATCTGGCTTATAGCCATTAGTGTTTTTGCAATTATCGAGTTATTTACAGGGTGGTTGGTTTTCTTTAGCCTTGCTGTCGGCGCGGTTGTCGCCCTCATTGCCACATTACTCGATCTATCCCTGGCCGCCCAACTTATCGCACTCGCATTGGTAGCTGCCGCAACCTACCTCATTGCCATCCCCACGCTCCACCGCCATCATCGCTCATCAGGCCAACGAGCCTACAACGATAGCAACATCGGAGCCCTCATCGGCAAAACAGCCCTACTCACTCAGCCTATCGCCCCCAACACCCCCGGCCGCCTGCGTCTCGACGGCGACTGCTGGCAAGCTCGCTCCGTCGACAACGGCCCCATCGACGCCGGCGAAACAGTCGAAATCGTAGGCTACGACAGCATCGTCCTCATCGTAGAACGCGCAGTCGCCTGATTTTCACCTCTCCACCACCTACGACATCAATTTCATCACCCTAATATCAATAAACCCACATGCAAGATCCAACCATCATCTTCGCCATCGTCCTATTGCTGGCCGTCATCATCCTTATCGCCAAAAGCGTCAAGGTAGTGCCACAATCCGAAACTCGCGTCATCGAACGCCTCGGCCGATTCCACAGCGTACTCAGCCCCGGCCTCAACATTATCATCCCCTTCATCGACCGCCCCAAAATCATCTACTCCCGCCGCATCGAATCCTCTATCAACGGCCGACAAGTAGTGCGCGTCACACAAACCGGCGTCATCGACCTGCGCGAACAAGTCTACGACTTCCCCTCCCAACAAGTCATCACTCGCGACAACGTCACTACCGAAATCAACGCCCTACTCTACTTCCAAATCGTCGACCCCAAAAAATCAGTCTACGAAATCGACAACCTCCCCAACGCCATCGAGAAACTTACACAAACCTCATTGCGTAACGTCATCGGCGAACTCGAACTCGACGAAACCCTCACCTCGCGCGACACCATCAACTCTCGCCTGCAGACCATCCTCGACGACGCCACCAACAAATGGGGCGTCAAAGTAAACCGCGTCGAACTCCAAGACATCACCCCGCCCGAATCAGTGCGCGTAGCCATGGAGAAACAAATGCAAGCCGAACGAAACCGCCGCGCCGAAATCCTCAACGCCGAAGGCGAAAAACAATCACTCATCCTTCGCTCCGAAGGCGAAAAAGAGTCGCAAATCAACCGCGCCGAAGCCGCCAAACAATCACAGATACTCCGAGCCGAAGGCGAAGCCCAAGCCAAAATACTCCAAGCCGACGCCGAAGCTCAAGCCATCAACCGCGTCACAACAGCCATCTCACAGTCGCAAACCGACCCCGCAACCTACCTGCTCGCCGTAAAATACATCGAAGCTCTCCAAACAATGACCTCCGGCAAAGACACCAAAACCGTCTACATGCCCTACGAAGCATCCGGAATCCTCAGCTCCATCGGCTCCATCAAAGACATATTCAACAAACAATAGTCGCAACCTACGCGACATCAGCCCATCAACAAAGCCTCGGCCACCTCGCCGAGGCTTTGCCATTTGTCACCACCCCCTCAACTCGCTCATCCTCAAAGGCATGCGCACTCCATCAAACGCCTCATCCTCAAAGGTATGCGCTATGTTTGTAGGGGCGAAATTCATTTCGCCCGCTCCCCTCAAACGCTTCCACCTCAAAGGCATACGCTATGTTTGTAGGGGCGAAATTCATTTCGCCCGCTCCCCTCAAACGCCTCATTCTCAAACGCTTCCACCTCAAAGGCATGCGCCATGTTTGTAGGGGCGAAATTCATTTCGCCCGCCATCCTCAAACGCTTCACCATCAAAGGATTCATCCTCGCGAAGCCATCCCCGGCATTGCGCAGCCGGAGCGCCCGGAAAGGCGAGAGCAGCGCGAGGAAACAGGCGAAAAGCCGTCCAAGCCACCGACAGGGGGCGCGTTCTTTTCGCCCCGAGCGCAAACTCGACTTTCAGCTTCGGCAAGCCGCCGGCGACCTTTCTTTGCCAAGCTTTCTTTCGTTCGCACGAAAGAAAGCGCAAAAGTGACAATTTGTCGCATTCCCACCTCATGCCCGCATTACCTTTGCGAGCAAATGAAAAAACTCATCCATCAACTCCGCCGCGATTGCA
>CAZBBL010000135.1:0-5545 GCA_964490275.1 uncultured Barnesiella sp. | reverse complement strand
ATCTAATTACTACTGTCTCGCAGCTGCACCCCATCTTTAGTCTTTTGACTCAGTCGAATAGCTCGCTATACTCCTTCGTCTGCAAGGCTAAATCCGTGGCACATCTGCGACCTTGGCGTTGACAAATTTTGTGGAACGGGGTCTTAAAATGCTATTGTCATCATCGAGCCATCGGCGATGACTATGCTAAAGGTATGATAGGTCGTGGCGTTGTCGTCGCGACCTACTTTTATGCTGCTCTGCTCTCCGAGGCAGTCGATTGTAATGCCGTCGACAAGGGGCAATCCCTCTTGGCCAACAGCCTTATAGACGGCCTCTTTAATGGTCCACGCTTGTAGTTGAAGTTGTGGCGAGGAGCAAATTTGCTGCTCTCGGGCCGACAGATATTTGTCCTTTACACGGTCGAGCTTGGTGGTAGGGTCTTCGATGTCGATGCCTACAGGGTCGTAGTGGACGGCGACAGCAGCCATAGTTTTGGAGTGGGTGATTGACAGATATGGCGCCACGCTGCCGTCGACCATCTCAAGATAGGGGCTGCCGTCGGCGCGATGGCAAAGCTTAAACTCACTATCGAGGAGCTGCAAAAGCAGATTGTAGGTAGTGGCACGCTCGCGACGACGCTTCTCAAGCTTGCTGCTATTGATATCCGCTACCATATAGGCCGGCATATTCTCCATCAATATCTCGGGGGATTCGGTAAGCATATCGTAGGCCACCAACACATCGCCCACACATATAATTTTCATTTCTTCAGGGTCTTAATAGTATGGATTAAATCGCGTTGGAGCATCTCTACGACAGGGCGCAACGAGTCGCGCGTAGAGGCCGACAGCTTCTCGACAAAGGCGGCTCCGCTCACTACAATCGTGCGATTGTCGGTGGCGATAAACTGCACCGGAGTGGATATCGCCCACGAGGTTACTACCTGCGCCGACAGTCCGTCGGGGGTGTCAAACTGAAGCATCTCGGCATCGTTGCCCGAGAGGTTGAGAGCCATGCGCTCAACACGGTTGTCGACGACGTTGTCGACGGTAGCGGCTGTCACGGGAGTGAACGTAAGATAGATAGCCACATCGTTGGCCGGATAGGCAACGTTGACCCACCGGGCGGCCTCGCGCTGCTCCATGGTGGCGACAGCTGCCGTGTTGACCTGCATCGACATAGGCAGCCCGGCTACTACGCTATAAGCCGAGTCGGCAACCTCAACTCGCGGATAGGCTTTCTGTCGCGGCACTGCCGGCCCGCCGTCTGACGATTGGCCACACCCCGCCAAGCAGAGCATCAACGCGCTGAGTATCGTTAGCTTCGTCATGACAATTGTATTTCGGGCATCACCTTGACGCGGACGCTGGTGATACGATGGTGCTCAATGTCGAGTATCAAAAAGCGACAGCGACCATACACGAGCGACTCTTTCTCTTTTGGAAAATCGCCCTTGATAGTCAGCAACATACCGGCCAGCGTTTCACATCCTTCAATGACATCTTCATAGTCGGCTTCGTCGAGCTCGGTGACGCGAAAGAAGTCGTTGAGCAGCGTGCGTCCTTCGAAGATATAGGTGTCGTCGGGCAGTCGGCGATAGGTTTTCTCCTCCTCGTCGTATTCGTCGTTGATGTCGCCGACAATCTCTTCGAGCACGTCTTCGAGCGTCACGATGCCTTGGGTGCCGCCAAACTCATCGACCACGATAGCCATGTGGATTTTCATCTTGCGAAAATCTTCCAAAAGGTCGTCGATGGTGCGCGACTCGGGCACAAAATAAGGTTTGCGTATCAGCTTCTGCCACTGAAAAGCGTCGAGCTGACGCCCTACGTAGGGCAACAAATCGCGAGCGTAGAGCACGCCTTTGATGTTGTCTTGAGTTTGTTGATAAACCGGCATGCGAGCATATCCGCTGTCGACTACGAGCTTCATTACACGCTCAAAATCCCATGTGATATCGATGTCGGTGATGTCGACACGCGGTGTCATCACCTCGGCAGCCGTGGTGTCGCCAAAGCGGAGTATCTCTTGGAGCATCTCTTTGTCGTCGCCGCTCTTGACGTCGGTGATGTCGAGCGCCTGCGACAGCTCGTCGGTAGTGATGTTGTTGGCACGCTTTTGCACCACCTTGTTGACTATCGTGCTGCTTTTGACAAGCATCGACGAGAGCGGCCACACCAGTCGCGACAGCAACAACAGCCCACCACACGAGCGTTCGGCCCACTTCAGCGGACGCGAATTGGCGTAAAGCTTGGGCAAAATTTCGCCGCAAAGCAATATCAAGAAGGTGAGTATGACGGTTTGCAAAATAAAGCTCCACACCTCGCCCATGCTGCTGAAAATAGGGCCAAGCGCAAAGTTGCACAACACTACTATCGTCACGTTGACCAAATTGTTGCTAATCAATATCGTGGCGAGCATGCGCTCGGGCTGATTGAGCAACTGACGTATCTTGTCGGCTCGCGGCGAGTCGTCGATACACTCATCGTCGGGGTTGAGTGAGAAAAATGCTATCTCGCTGCCGGAAACAAATCCGGAGATTGCAAGAGCGATAACGGCCAGAGTAAGGGCCACAATTTGTGAAATATTTAGCGACGCTATCTGAGCTACGCTACATAGAGCGTCGGTGGCCGGCAAAGGATCTATATCCAAAACTTTGTGATTAAATTAACTATCGATTTTTATTTACTTTTGCAAAGTTACAAAAAAACGCTAACAAAAAACACTCTTTGCCAAGCTGTTTTTTGGATAACTGACACTACTTTTTAATGGCTATTTGATGGGAAATCACTAATTTTGTGCCATATAAACGATAATCAAACTATAAGATTATGAAAATAGCACTCATCGGCTACGGCAAAATGGGCAAGGCTATCGAGCGTATCGCCCTGCAACGCGGCCACCAAATAGTCTCTATCATCGACATCAACAATACCGACGACTTCGACTCTGACGCCTTTAAAAGCGCCGACGTAGCCATCGAATTTACTACGCCCGCCACCGCTGTAGGCAACTATCGTCGCTCCTTCGCTGCCGGTGTCGCCGTTGTCTCGGGCACTACCGCTTGGGGCAAACCCGACGACCTCAAAGACCTCATCGGCGAATACGACGCCACATTCTTCTGGACATCAAACTTTAGCGTTGGCGTCAACATCTTCTTCGCCCTCAACCGCTATCTGAGCCATGTCATGGACAAGTTTGCTCAATACACCCCCTCGATGCTCGAGATTCACCATATCCACAAACTCGACCACCCCAGCGGCACAGCCAAAACCCTCGCCGAAGAAATCATCGCACAAACCGCTCGCATCGACAGCTGGACCGAGCAAGCCGACGCTCCGGCCTCGGCCTTGTTTATCGACCATCAACGCGAGGGAGAAGTGCCAGGCACTCATATCGTAAAATGGGACTGCCCCATCGACGAAATCACTATCGAGCACCGCGCTAAAACTCGCGACGGATTTGCCCTTGGCGCCGTCATGGCTGCCGAATGGAGCAAAGGACGCAAAGGCCTGCTCTCAATGGACCAAATGATGGGCGAACTCCTCGCCGAATAATCGACAACTACCTATTCTCACATCGCTATCTTTACTCTATATGGGAAGTGACATTAATCACAATGAAAGCCCCAACAAATGGGACAACTTCAAAGCCGACTTCATCAGTCGCTGTAAAGCTACACGCACCACACGCCGACTTCGCTTTGCCTTTGTAGCCCTACTCTGGATTGCATTCTGCATCTGGATGGAAAACGCTTGGCTGCTGCTGGTATTGCCGCTGCTGCTCGATATATATATCACCGGATATATACCTTTCACCTGGTGGAAGCACTCCAAAAACAAACTTACGCGCCTGATAATGTCGTGGGTCGACGCTATCGTCTACGCCCTTATCTTGGTCTATTTTATCTTTAATTTCATAGGCCAAAACTATCAAATACCCTCATCTTCGCTCGAGAAAACCCTCCTCACGGGCGACTATCTCTTCGTAGACAAGGTCACCTACGGCCCGCGTGTGCCGATGACCCCCATCCACTTCCCCTTGGTCCACAACTCTATCTTCAACTGCAAGAGTTACCTCGAATGGCCCCAAAACGGCTACCACCGCCTCAAAGGCTTGCGCAATGTCGAGTTGGGCGATATCGTAGTATTCAACTTCCCCGCCGGCGACACCGTGATGACCAACTTCCAAAACCCCGACTACTATCAGTTGGTGGCTAAGTTTGGCTATTACAACGTAAACAACAACCCCCAATTCGGAGAAAAAATCACTCGCCCGGTTGACCGCCGCGAAAACTATGTCAAACGCGCCGTAGGCCTCCCCGGCCAGCGCCTTAAAGTGGTCGACGGCGAGGTTTGGACCGACGGCGTAAAACAAAAAATGCCCGAGAATGCCCAATTCCGCTACTTCGTGCAATCGACCGGCTCGCCCATCTCCAATAAACAATGGGAAGACTATGGCGTCACAATCGAAGATATCTATCCCGTGCCGGTCAACGGCATCGACGCCGCCACCATCATTGCCAACGGCTTCAGCGTCAAAGACGACGGCTCAGTGCCCCCAATCTACGACCTGCCTATGACACGCGACATGATTAAGCAGATGAAGGCCGACGGACTGATTAGCTCGGTGCAACGCGAACCGGCTACCAACGACGACCTCTATCTCTTCCCCTTCGAGATGTCGAAAAAACTGGGCTGGACACGCTCTGACTACGGTGGCGACAAAGGTATCCTCATTCCGAAAAAAGGCTTGAAAATAGCCCTCAACCACGACAATTGGCTCCTCTACGAACGTTGCATCCGCGTATATGAGGGCAACTCCGACGCTCAATGGCGCAACGGCCACGCATATATCAACGGTAAAGTGGCCGACTACTACACGTTCAACATGGACTACTATTTCATGATGGGCGACAACCGCGACTGCTCGCTCGACTCTCGCTATTGGGGCTTCGTTCCCGAAGACCACATCGTAGGCACACCGCGCTTGGTGCTCATATCGTTTGACAAAGACAAATCAATCTTCTCGGGCGGCATACGCTGGAACCGCGTATTCCGTATCCCCAATCCCGATAAATAAAGCCCGCTAATATGGCCAACCTCATACGACGCGACGACTCTCTGACGCTCCCGATACAATATTTCGGGAGCGTCGAGTATTACGCCCTCATGTCGGCCTATCGCAATGTTGTCATCGACGATTGCATCGCCTTCGACAAACGCTTCAAAAGCGTCCACCGCACTGCTATCGCCGACACTCGCGGAGTGTTATCGCTGACAGTGCCTATCGTCAAGGCCTCTGCCGGCCGACGCCCGCTGTCGTGGCGCGACATAGCCATCTCAGACCACGGCCAATGGTGGCACGTCGTTGCCACCTCGCTCGCCTCGGCGTATGGACGCACACCGTTTTTTGAGTATTATATCGACCGTTTTAAGCCGTTTTTCTCTCAAACGACTGTCACATCATTTCGGAGCATTGCCGAGCTTGACGTGGCTCTAAATAGGCTTATCGTCGATATTTTGGGATTGGAGAGCAATATCACCTATGCCTCAGAGCTTGC
>CAZBBL010000134.1:0-5595 GCA_964490275.1 uncultured Barnesiella sp. | reverse complement strand
ATGGCATTAAAAAATCATTTGTTGGCAGCGGCGTGCGCTACGACCTGTCGATGCACAAAACCGGCAATCCCACTATCGACAAAGCCAATCGACAATACAACGAGCAGCTTATAACACGCCACGTTTCGGGGCGATTGAAGGTAGCTCCGGAGCATACCGAAGACCACGTCTTGGCACTGATGCGCAAGCCCTCATTCGAGCTCTTTTATGAGTTTCGCAATCTGTTCAACGAACTCGACCGCAAATATGGTCTGCGTCAACAGCTTATACCCTACTTCATATCGTCGCACCCCGGTTGTCGCGAAATCGACATGGCCGAGCTCGCAGTGAAAACGCGTCGCCTTGATATGCACTTAGAGCAGGTGCAAGATTTCACTCCTACCCCAATGACGCTTGCCACCGAAATATACTATACCGGTATTCACCCTTATACCGGCGAGAAAGTGTTTACCGCTCATTCCAAAGACGAAAAGCTCAACCAACGTAAATACTTCTTCTGGTACGACGCGCAATATCATCGCGCTATCATCGACAGCCTTCGTCAAATGGGCCGTCGCGACCTGATAGAGCAACTGTTTCCGGCAGGCACGCCACGGTATAACGGAGCGCCAAAGCCCCAGGCAAAGCAACAAGGCCAACCAAATCGCAACTACAAAAAACGAAAATAAAACAACACAATTTATACCCCTAACATGAACAAACAACTTTTATCCCTAACAATGGCAGCATCAATTATCGGAGCAGTGTCGTCGTGCAAATCGGGCGACTCTGAGGCCATAATCGAACGCCCCGACTTCCAGTCGACCGACAGCGTCTTCAACATCGACGCGTTGGAAGCCCTCGGCCGCGTATCAGCGCCCACCGTTTCGCCCGACGGTAAAACCGTCCTCTTCGGTGTATCCTATGAAAGCGTCGAACAAAACCGCAGCAACAACGAGCTTTACACAATCGGGCTCGATGGCAAAAACCTCACTCGTCTGACCAAAACAGCCGACTCAGAGAGCCAAGCTACATGGATTGACAACGGCAACAAAATAGCATACCTCGCAGCCAAAGATGGCAACACACAAATGTGGGTTATGGACAAAGACGGCTCAAATCGCAAGGCTATCAGCGACGTTGAAGGTGGCATCGAAGGATTCCTACTCTCGCCCGACGAAAAGAAAATCGTTGTCATCGGCAAAGTGAAATATAGCAAAACCGCCGAAGATGTCTACCCCGACCTGCCTAAAGCCAACGCTCGCATCATCGACGACCTGATGTATAAACATTGGGACGAATGGGTAACCGAAATACCTCACCCCTTCGTCGGCGACTTCGACGGAAGCAGCATCGACAACCTCACCGACATATTGCTCGACGAGCCTTACGAATCGCCCATGCGCCCGTTTGGCGGCGTAGAATCATTCGCTTGGACAAAAGACAGCAAATCATTGATTTATACCTGCCGCAAAAAGAAAGGCGTCGACTACGCTATCTCTACCAACTCTGACCTCTTCCTTTACAACCTTGCCGACAAAACAACCCGCAACCTTACCGAAGGCATGATGGGCTATGATACAATGCCTGTCATCTCGCCCGACGGCAAGACCCTGGCTTGGCTCAGCATGGAAAACGACGGATACGAGTCAGACAAAAACCGCATTTTCGTCATGGACCTCGCCTCCGGCGAAAAAACCGACCTGACCGCCGATTGGGACTACTCTGCTGATCAAATCGCTTGGGCCAAAGACGGCAAATCAATCTACTTCCTTGCCCCCTATCAAGGCACTATCCCCGTATTCAACATCAACGTTAATACCCACGAAGTAACCACCGTAGCCGAAGACGTTGCCGACTATGCAGCCCTCTGCCCCATCGATAACAACACGTTGGTAACAATGCGCCATTCAATCCTCTACCCCAATGAGCTTTACGTAGTAAAAGGCGGCAAGGCAACCCAACTCACATTCACCAACAAAGAGATTTTCGACCAACTGAAAATGCCTACCGTCGAAAAACGACTCGTGCCCACTACCGATGGCAAACTCATGACTACATGGATTGTTAAGCCTCAAAACTTCGACCCCAACAAAAAATATCCCGCAATCCTCTATTGCCAAGGCGGTCCCCAACAACCCGTAAGCCAATTCTGGAGCTACAGATGGAATCTCGCGTTGATGGCAGCCAACGGCTATGTAGTCATCGCGCCCAACCGTCGCGGCCTTCCCGGCTTCGGCACCGAATGGAACGCCCAAATCTCTAAAGACTATCCCGGTCAAAACATGAAAGACTACCTCAGCGCAGTCGACGACATGAAACGCGAAAGCTACATCGATGGCGACCATATCGGAGCTGTCGGCGCAAGCTACGGTGGCTTCTCTGTATATTGGCTCGCCGGCAACCACGAAGGCCGTTTCGCTTGCTTAATTGCTCACGCCGGCATCTTCAACATGGAAGCACAATATCTCGAAACCGAAGAAATGTGGTTTGCCAACTGGGATATGGGTGGCGCTTACTGGGAGAAAGACAATGCTGCCGCTCAACGCACATTTGCCAACTCGCCCCACCGCTTCATCGACAAATGGGATACCCCTATCTTGGTTACTCACGGCGAATATGACTACCGCATCCTTTCTTCTCAAGGCGAAATGGCCTTCAATGCAGCTCGTCTGCGTGGCATCCCCGCCGAAATGGTTATCTTCCCCGAAGAAAACCACTGGATTCTTAAGCCACAAAACGCTATCCTCTGGCAGCGCGTATTCTTCCGTTGGCTCGACCGTTGGCTCAAAGACGAAAAATAATAATCTAATATAAGCTATCTCTACGAGGGGACGCGTTTTTAACCGCGTCCCCTCGCTATTTTCATTAAGAAGTTTGTATCTTTGTCGAGAATATGAAAAAGATAACCACTCTTCTGATTTCTCTGCTATGTATCACTGCGGTGTCGGCTAAGACTCCGGAGGTAGAGCCATCATACGCATGGAAACTCAATCAACCCTTAGGAGAACGCATTTCAGTCGATATCGACACAATATATACCAACTACGCACAAACCAACATCCCGTCGATGGTATCAGACGCCTATGCCACTACCGGCAACCTCGGCGCCGAAGGTGAAACGCTCATTTACTTCGACCGCAAACCTACAAGCGACTTCTTCTTCAACGATGCTCTCAGAGCTTGGATGCCATCTTTTGAGCGCATGAGATTTTACAATACGCGCATACCGATGACACTCGCCTCCTACAATTTTGGCGGTGGCAAAAACAATACTCAAGACCGACTCAAAGCCGATTTCTCAGGCAACATCAACTCACGAGCACAAGTAGGCGCACTACTCGACTACCTCTACTCAAAAGGCAGCTACAACTACCAAGCCACTAAAGACCTATCATGGGGCTTCTCAGGTAGCTATATCGGCGACAAATATCAATTCCAAGGATTCTACTACCACTACAACTTTGTCAACAAAGAGAACGGCGGCATCACCGACGACCTCTATATCACCGACCCGGCCGAGATACAAGGCGGTTCGACTTCAATCGACACCAAAAATATCCCCACCAACCTTACCGATGCCTTTTCTCGCATAGTCGGTGGCCAACTCTACCTCAACAATCGCTACAACCTCGGCCACTACACTACCGTAGAGCAAGGCGACACCACCATCAACCGTTTCGTGCCGGTTTCGAGCTTCATATGGACTCTCGACTATAAAAACTCGCGCCACGTATTTCACAACGGCAGCTCCTCACAAGACAAAGATTTCTGGGACAACACTTATCTCACCTATGGCTCTACCCACGACGCCACCTCTTATTGGAGCATCCGCAACACTGTCGGCATCGCCCTATTAGAAGGATTCAACAAATATGCACAAGCCGGTCTCTCAGTGTTTTTGACTCACGAATATCGCAAATTTAAACAAACAACCGACACTATCAACCGCGACCTGCCTCTGCCCACCGGGCTCAGCGAATTGCCAATATCATACATTCCTACCGGCAAGAGCCAAAACCTCGCATGGGTTGGTGCTCGGCTAACACGTCAACAAGGACGCATACTCAACTACGAAGCCACAGCCGAAATAGGATTTATCGGCGACGCAGCCGGCGAATTTAAAGCCGACGGCAACATAACATCGAGATTTAACCTTGCCGGCGACTCGCTCAGCATCAAAGCCTACGGCAGTTTCCACAACACAGCCGTGCCATATCTGCTCAACCACTATATCTCAAACCACTTTGCTTGGGACAACGACTTCAGCAAGACACGGCGATTTCGCGTCGGCGGCGAAATAAATTCGCCACGCACATTGACCACACTCAACGTTGGCGTCGAAAACGTGCAAAACCTTGTCTACTTCAACGCGCAAGCGCTACCGCAGCAATGTGGATCGAGCGTCCAAGTATTCTCGGCTCGTCTCAGCCAAGACTTCCGTATCGGCATTCTTGGCTGGCAAAACCGCATTACTTACCAAACCTCAACCAACGCCGACGTCATACCGCTGCCTAAGCTTGCCATATACTCCAACTTGTTTATCAACTTCAAGGTAGCCCACGTGCTCGACGTGCAATTTGGCGTCGACTGCGACTACTACACCAAATATCGCGCATTGGCATACCAACCGGCCACAATGTCGTTCTACAACCAAGACGAAGTTGAGCTTGGCAACTATCCGTTTATGAACCTCTACGCCAATATGCGACTGGGCAAAACTCGCTTCTACATCATGTTCTCTCACATAAACCAAGGTTGGACCGGCAACAACTACTTCGCGCTTCCCCACTACCCACTAAATCCGCGCCGATTCCAACTCGGATTTTCTATCGACTTTGCCAACTGACAATGATTAATCGGCTTAAACCCAAGCAGGGCAACATAATAGTCTATCTAATATTGCTTGTAGGCGCTATCGCCTGCATGATTGTTGCGCGCAACAAGTCGATTCATAGCAGCAATACAGACACAATGTCGGCGCCAACCGACACACTGACTGTTGCCATACAGATAGCGCCTACCGGCGTCACCATCGTTGGCGACACCCTCGGCGGATACAACTACAACTTGGCTCGGAAACTTGGCGACAACAATTGCCGATTAGCTATCGAGTCGTTTGCCGCGCCTTCACGTGCTATCGCCGATTTAGATGCCGGGCGATACGATATCGTAGTATGTGACACTACCGGGCTCAATCTCGATGTCAGTCGCTACACAATCGTCAGCGTTGGCAAAGCAAACGACCTGCAGTGGATAGCAACAGACCACGCCAATCAACTGACACGAACAAAATTGAGTTGCCTTACGTTAGAATGAAAGCTGCCCGCAATTTCGGCTCAGCATCCATTATCTTAACTAATTCAACTCTCTCACCCATGAACTATCAACAAGCCAAAAAGCTACCGGGCACGGTGCTCGTAGAGTTCTACGCATCGTGGTGCCCCCACTGCCAACGTATGATGCCTATCGTAGCTCGAGTCAAAGAGCAACTCAAAGGTCAAACGCCGGTTTATCAATACGACGTCGATAAATATCCCGAAGCAGCCGACCAAGCCAACGTCGAGTCATACCCTACCTTTATCGTATATCGCGATGGGAAGGAGCAATGGCGTT
>CAZBBL010000133.1:0-5649 GCA_964490275.1 uncultured Barnesiella sp. | reverse complement strand
TTATACTTTCTTAATTATACTTACGATGAGAAAAAATTCTCAGGCAATACATTCAGCGTTTATGCATCGCGATGCCTATGGCTCGATAGCGATGCCTGTCTACCACACAGCGGCATATGAGTTTGACAACGCTGCCGATATGGCCGACGCTTTCACCGGACGCACGCCGGAGCCCGACTATTCGCGCGTCACCAATCCCACAGTCATCAATCTTGAGAATCGTGTAAAGGTGCTCACGGGAGCTCGCGACGTTGCTGCTTTCACCTCGGGTATGGCTGCAATTTCGGCTACGTTGTTTGCGGTGGCGTCGCAAGGAAAAAACATTGTCACCTCGCGCCATCTCTTTGGCAACACGTATGCGCTGCTCACCTCTACGCTCAAACGCTTTGGGGTGGAGGCTCGTACGGTCGACCTTACCGACTTGAGTCAAGTGGAGGCTGCTGTCGACGACAATACGTGTGCATTGTTTTTGGAAATTGTCACGAATCCACAGCTCGAAGTGGCCGACCTGAGCGCGATTTCGGCTATCTGCCGTCCGAAGGGGGTAGTGCTGATTGCCGACACAACGGCCATACCGTTCACCCAATTTGATGCTTCGGCGCTTGGGGTGGATGTTGAGGTAGTATCGTCGACCAAATATCTTTCGGGGGGAGCTACTTCGCTCGGAGGCTTGGTTATCGACTATGGTACGGTTGCCGACTTCGACCGTGTGTTGCGCAAAGAGATGTTGATGAATCTTGGTGGCTATATGACGCCCCACGCTGCGTATATGCAGACGCTTGGTTTGGAAAATCTCGAGGCACGCTATCGATTGCAGTCGGCCAACACATTGGAGGTGGCACGACGATTGCGCTCGGTGCCCGGCATTGTGAAGGTCAACTATGTGGGTCTCGAAGACAATCCCTATCATGAGTTGGCTGTGAAGCAATTTGGCCCGACGGCGGGAGCGATGCTCACTATCGATTTGGCCGACCAGGAGGCTTGTTTCAACTTTCTGAACAAGCTCAAGATGGTGAAACGTGCTACTAACCTGTTTGACAACAAGTCGTTGGCAATACATCCGGCGAGCACAATTTTTGGCCCGTTCACTGACGAGCAGCGGGCGGCAATGGATGTGTATGACACTACAATCCGCTTGTCGATTGGCTTGGAGGATGTCGATGATATCGTTGAGGATATCGCTCAAGCGCTTCAGTAGATTAGTAGTTTGAATATATCATAAAGAAAAGGTGGTCGGCTCTGAGAGTCGACCACCTTTTTGATATTTGGATAGTGAGTGTGGGAGCTTATTTGTAGAGCTCTTTGGCGACGGAAGTGCCGCGGCGCACGATGTAGACTTGACCGTTTTGGGGTTTGTCGATTTGCAAACCTTGGAGGTTGAAGTAGACAGGTGTAGAGTCGAGGTCTTCCACGATGAGTTCGGCGCCGGTGGTGCCGCCATTGTCGTCGCGGCCGGAGTTGAGCAGATAGTCGGCGTTGTATTTGAAGTTGTCGCTAACTTTCTCGACCATTTCGTTGATGTCGAATTCGTCGAACGGAACGGCGGCTGTAGAGGCTTTGGTTGCAACGGTGGTTGCAACGAGAGAGCTTGCGGGCCAGCGTTTAGAGTCGGCGATAATGGCTTGTTTGTAGGTTTCGTAGTAGTTGTTGATGAAGTCTGAAACTTTGTCGAGCACGCTACCCGAGGCGATTTGGTTGCCAGAGTTGGCGGGGATAGAGATGCCTGCGAGGTTGTCGAGGGTTTTGATAGCGCGGACGCGGAAGTAGCGGTTGAGATAGAGTTTCTTAGCCCAATTTTCGTCGAGGCGAGTCGATTTGCCTGAGCCTGAAGCGAAGGCGCCGTTGAAGTTCCATACCGGGCCAAAGATCCATTTCTTGCCTGAGGTGTGGTAGAGATAGAGGTTGGTGTTGTAGGCTTCGGCGTCGTCCATGAGTTCTTGAATCAGATAGAAGTTGACGGCGGCTTGAGCGTCGATGACATCTTCCCAGCTCTCGTCCCAATAGCCGGTTGACGAACTTGTAGCGCTGTTGATGGTGCTGTCGGCGGCTTTGTCGATAGCGTCTTTGATGGTTTGAGCTGCGTTGGCTGCATATCCATTGACTTCGTCGATGGTAGCGGCATAGCCTTTTTTAACTACTTTGGCGAAATCGTCGACTTCGGGATTTTGAGGTACGGCATACCATGTGTTGGCGTCTTCGGTCCAAGAATAGGGGGCGTCGCTGCCGGTGTAGTATTTGTCAAATTCGAGAATCCAGTCGTTTTCGGCCGAGTAGCCAGAGTCGCCGACGTCGTTGATTTGGACGCGTTCGGCGGCGGGGCGGATGTTTTCGGCAACGAAGTAGAGGCCTTTGTATTCGCCGTTGATAACCAGTTCAACGCCGGTCATGCTCGGGTGCCAGTTGTCGGTGTCGATGATTTGGGCGAGGTAGTGGCCGAGGGGGTTTTTGATGTAGCCAGTAGCTTGGTCGCCGGCGAAGGGGAGCAATACCCAGTGTTTGCTGATGGGCATGGCGTTGAACGATTGTTTTGCGTCAAACTCTATTTTGTAGGGTTTTTTGTTGAAGTCGGTCCAGGTAGAGGTGCCACGGCCTTTGATTGTGCCGGAGACGGCAGCGTCGTTGTTGGCGCCGTTGGCGTCGGTGAAGAAGTTGTCGTCGGCGCCGAAGAATTTAAATTTGGCGCCTTTGATAGCGTCGAGTGTGATTTCTTGAGCGTTGGGGGTGACGATGCAGAGCACGGGGAGAGTGCCTGATTGGACGAAGGATTGCGAGGTCACTTGCGGGTCTTCGATTTCAATCCAGTTGTTATCGCTGTTGATAAACAGGTGGCTTTTGCCGTCGATAGTCAGTTTGGTAGAGCTACTCTTTGCGGGGTATTGGTCGTTGCCGCTGTTGCTGAAGATGACAATACCGTCTGACTGATAATTGGCAGGCACTTCAAATTTGTAGAGGCCACGGTAGTCGTCGTAGTAGAGGTTGTCGTATTTTGTGAGTTGTTCGCCGGGCCACTTGCTTGAGTAGTCGCCACCGCCACTGTGATAAAGCCACATATCGACGCGTCCCCATCCGGCTTTGTCGTAGACGTAGAGGGTTACGGGGTCGGTAGAGAGGTTGTGATCGTGGTCGTAGGTGGTCGACTCAGAGGGGAGTGAGAAGTAGTCGGGGTCGAAGTTTTCTTCGTAGGTGTCGCCGAGATAGTAGACGGCGCCGTTGACAAATTTGGCGGTTGTGCGTTCGTTGTCGCCACCGTTGCCGTAGGTGATGATGACGGCGGTTAAGCTACTGAGGATGTTTTCGGTTGTGAATGAATAGTAGTAGTAGGTGTCGCCGTTGATGTCGGTGGCTTCGGTCATGTATGCGCGGTCGGCCCAGACGTCGCCTGAATAGTGGATAGTAGTAGAGCCTTCTTCATCCCAGATCCAGACGCGAGGGGTTTCGATGCCTTTGCAGTAGATGGTGTAGGTGACGGCTTTGGAGACGTAGCCGGCTTTGACGTATGCGGGGAGCTCGGCAGCGACGGTGGTGTCGTGGTCGGGTTCGGAGTAGGTGCCGCTGTAGTCGCCAAAGTTGCTCCAGCTCTTCATGTTGTTGATACGGTTGTTGAGGTAGTTGATGACGGTTTGAGCTTTAGCAGCCATATCGGTGTTGTCGCAAACTTCGCGATAGTCGCCCGAAGAGTTGCCTGAGGTAGGTTTGATGCCTTTCCAGCGGAGGTAGTCTTTGGCGGCGGCAGCGCTGATGAGGTTAGCGCGAGTGGTGATGTTGGCGGCCATGTCGCCATATTTGTTGCTCATAAACCATTTCCAAGTTTCTTTGACTTTGTCTTGGAATTTTGAGTATTGGAGCAATCCTTTAAGCCAGGTGTTGCCGTAGTGGTTGGCGCCTTCGTCGACGATTTGGGTGTTTTCATCGGTGCTGAAAGCGTTGCCGAAGTCCCAAAGGGGAGAGAAGTGCCATTTGCCGTTGTCGGTGTCTGAGGCTTTGTCGCGGAAGAGGTATGTAGAGCCGTGGTAAGATTCCCAG
Organism: uncultured Barnesiella sp.; assembly: GCA_964490275.1. Classification (GTDB taxonomy): domain Bacteria; phylum Bacteroidota; class Bacteroidia; order Bacteroidales; family Muribaculaceae; genus JAGBWK01. The sequence continues at coordinate 1,626 of CAZBBL010000133.1, read as the reverse complement.
TGGCCTGAGATTTCTTCAACGATATAGTAGCGAGCGGCGTCGTCGAGGTCCATCATCGACCAAAGGTTGTCGTTGGTGTCGCCGATGTAGTCGTTCATTGTGCTAAATTGCGACGAGATAAATTTGGTTTGGACAGACGAATAATCCTCTGGGGTATCTGGGGTGATATAAAGAGGAGTATCGCCGGTAGAGCCTTTGGCGGTAAGTTGGATTTGCGAGGTGCCGGGTTCTTCGTAGTTGTCGAGTTCGACGAGGTAGCCACCGGTAAGGTCGGTGGGGTTTTCGGCGTTGTCGTCGACGGCGGTAGCGGGGATACGGCTGTCACCCATGCGAATTGATTCGGTGAGGAAGTAGAGGCCGCGGTAGTCGCCGTTGATGACTACTTGGATAGGACATTCGTTAGGGGTCCAAGGCAGGTCGATGCTGTTGCCCATGTTGAAGCCGACAAAGTTGCGCATGAAGCCAAATTCGTCGTCGGCGTGGGCCAAGATAGCGTAGTGTTTGCTTGAGGTGCCCAGGAGGTTTTGTTTTTTGTCGAGTTTGAGTTTGAATGGTTTTTTGGCAAACCCGGTGCGGGTGAAGTTGCCGCGAGCTTTGATGTCGAGGGCCAGGGGCGAGGCTTCTGAGCCGACGTTTTTGGTGACGTTGAGTAGGTTTGAGGAGCCGTTGAGGTCGATCCAATATGTGGCTGAGAAATAGTTTTTGTGGGAGAGGTTTTTGTCGAGAATTTCGTCGGATAGCTCGGTATGGTCGCTGTCGGTGTAAACGTTGATATAGATGACAGGGAGACCGTCGACGAGCCATTCGGAGAGCTCGCCTGAAGCGTAGTCGTCGTCGGAAGTGCCGCCAGCGCTAACTACGCCCGAGCAGTTGTAGAAACCGCCTTTGTTGTAAGGGAGGTCGTCGGTTTTGCTGCTACCATTGTTTGAGAAGATGACTTCGGTTGTGGTAGGAGCAGTGTCGATGGTGTATGTATAGTAGGTTTTGCCATCGATTTCGACGGTCTGTGTAAGCGGAGAACCGGGCCATGTGCCGGCGTGCTCAGTGGCTGAGCTGCCTTCGTTGTTGGTCCAGACATAGATATATGGGGTTGCCCAATTGGAGGTGTTTTCGAAGTAGATGGTATAGTCGTCGGAGTCGTTGCCGTTGTCAGAGCCTGAGTCGGGGGTGCCGTAGTTTTCGACGCCTTCAGAGACAACGCCCGATAAAGAGTAGATTGCTTCGTTGTTGAGGGTGAAGTTGTCGCTTTGGCTATTGGCATTGGCTTTGTTTGAAAATTTAACGTTGGCTTTGCTTGTGACGCCTGTGACATCGAATGTGTAGTATAAGCTACCGTCGATGAGTACAGTTTTTGTCATTTCGGTGCCTTGCCATTCGCCGGTAAGTTTGGTCGCGGATGACGAAGAGTCTTGGATCCAAGCGTAAATCATAGGAGCGCTCCAAGAGGTTTCTTGCTTGAAGAATACGGTGCAGGTGCCTTTGGGGTTGTTGTCGTAATCGCTGAGGTTTACTTCTTGAGCCAGTTCGCCATAGGTGGCAACGATGTCGCAGCTGCTTGTCGGCGCGGTTGTTGTTGATGTGTAGAGGCCTTTGTCGACGAAACTTAAATTGCCGGTTTGAGAGCCG
>CAZBBL010000132.1:0-5668 GCA_964490275.1 uncultured Barnesiella sp. | reverse complement strand
GAGGCTGAGGTTTGGGGCCGCGAAACCTTTATCATCAGTGGGGTTGCGAGTCGGTAGCGGCGGTGGGTGTAGCTCAGTGCGCCGTTTTCGCATTGGTCGAGGCAGTCGAAGCAGACGAGGCAGCGAGAGGTGTCGACGGTGTGGTCGTTGAGGTTGATGCACCGGGCTTTGCAGGCTGAGGCGCAGCGGTGGCATTGGATGCAGCGGTCGGTGTTGATGTCGATGTGCATGATGCTGTAGTGGCTGATGAGGCCGAGGGCTGAGCCGACGGGGCAGACGGTGTTGCACCATGTGCGGCCCGAGCGGTAGGCGACGATGGCGACGACGATGAGGGTGAGGGCGGCGACGGCGAGGCCCCAGAGCGAGGCGTGGGCGATGGCGATGGCGTCGGCGGGGTGGCAGAGCGGGCGCAGCAGGTAGGCGGCGATGCGGCCATAGGCGGCATAGGGGTCGAGCAGGGCCAACAGTAGTGAGAATCCGGCGCAGGCGGCGACGACGACGGCGATGAGGATGGTGAATCTCAGGCGTGGGCTGTCGTCGCGGTAGCGGTAGGGGTGGCGACGGCGTTGGCGACGCGAGAGTCGGCGTAGGCGTGAAAAGATGTCTTGCACTACGCCTAAGGGGCAGACCGTTGAGCAGTAGATGCGGCCGAAGATGAGGGTTGCAAGGGCCCAAAGGATGAGGGTGGCGACGGCGCCGGAGAGGGCCGCGGCGGCGATTTGGATGTGGGCGGCCCATGAGAGTTTCAGGGCGATGGCGGCGCCGAGGGATGAAAATGTCAGTGAGAGGGCGACAAACATGGCGATGGCCACAAGTCGGCGTGCCCACTTGAGGATGGTGTAGGGGTTGAGACGTTTATGACGTGTGGTTAGAGGCATTGTTGTTCGCGAATAAGGTCGATGAGGTTGCCGATGGTGCGCATATTGCGTGCGATGAGTATCTTTTTGGGGCATGCTTTTTGGCACTTGCCGCAGCAGACGCAGCGGTGGGCGATATGCAGGTCGCCGAGGGTGTCGATGGCGCGGTTGAGGAATGTGGAGGCGCGGTCGAGTCCGTCGGGGGTGTCGAGGGTGGCGGCGTCGGTGGGGATGAGGCCGTCGTCGAGGGCTTGGTTGTAGATGCTAAACATGGCGGGGATGTCGACGCCGTAGGGGCATGGCATGCAGAGTTTGCAGCCGACGCAGTCGATATGCTCGGGGAGGGCGCTGACAATGGCGTCGGCGTCGGGCCAAGGGATGTCGGCAGGGTCGGCTGTGAGCTGCGGGCGGTCGGCGGTGCGGGGCCTACGACAGGAGGTCAGGGCCGATGCGACGGCGAAGGATGAGGCTGCAGCGGCTGTGGTTTTGAGCCATTTACGGCGTTTGGGGTCAAACCTGTTGTCCATGATTAGCTTAGGGTGATGATTGCTGACAAAGGTAATGATTTTTGCGTGTGAAAGCAAGACAAAATATCAGTGATGGGCTTTCTTTCGTTCGGTTTTGTTGCGCTTTCTTTCGTGCGTGTTTGTCGCTTTCTTTCGTGCGAACGAAAGAAAGCTTGGCAAAGAAAGGTCGCCGGCGGCTTGCCGAAGCTGAAAGGCGAGTTTGCGCTCGGGGCGAAAAGAACGCGCCCCCTGTCGGTGGCTTGGACGGCTTTTCGCCTTTTTCCTCGCGCTGCACCGGCCTTTCCGGGCGCTCCGGCTGCGCAATGCCGGATGTTGCTTCGCGAGGGTGGGGGTTTGCGATGGTGGCGGGCGAAATGAATTTCGCCCCTACAACGATGGCGGTTTGGCTTCGCGAGGGTGGGGTGGTTAAAGGGACTGGGGGATAAAGCGACGGAGGCTGCGCCGATGGTTGGCGCAGCCTCCGTGGGGTATGGTTTAGGATGCTGTTGGATTAGTTTCCGAAGAAGCGTTGCATCGAGTATTTGATTTTTTTGTTTTCGCGGAGGATGTTGAAGAGGTTTTGTTGCAGGGGACGGAGGTCGTTGCCCATTGCAGCGGTTTTGTCGGAGTCGAAGTTGAATTCGCGGCCGTGGTTTTCGGTGGAGTTGACTTTGAGGACTACGACGGAGTTTTCGGTGGCGATGGGGCCAACGATTGTGCCTTTTTTGGCTGTGGCTACGGTTGCGAGGAACTCGGCGTCGCCGGGCATGAATCCACGTACGTAGTTTTGACCGAAGTTGACGTCGACGGTTTCGGGTTGAACGCCCATTTTAGCGGCGTAGCCTTCGATGTTGGAGGCTTGGCCTTTGTATTGGGCTACGAGCTTAGCGCCTTTCTTTTCGGCGCGGAGTTTGGCTGTGATGGCGTCGCGAGTTTCGGGGTTGTTGAGGGTGAGGTAGCCATCGTCGAAGATTTGGTCAACGACCATTGCGAGGAGGTAGGTTTTGGTGGGGTCGGAGAATACTTCGGAGATTTCGCCTTTTTTAGCTTCCATGGCCCAGCGAGCGGCGGGAGCTGAGTTGTTGAGGCCGCGCACGGAGAGGTTAGAGGGGCTAACCAGGAGCTGTTGGGCGTTGAAGCCGGCAGCAGCGGCATTGTCGAGGAATGCTTGAGAGGTGGTGTTTTTGGCGATGTATGTGCGGAGGTCTTCAGAGAGTTTGTTGTAGGTCTGAGAAGAGGGCTCGACTTTGCGGGTGATTTTGGCAACTTCGTAGACTTGTGCTTGTGCGGGCACTCTGGCTACGCGGACTGCGTTGAGGGGTTGTCCTTCTTGGGCTTTGTCGGCGGCGATGATGAAGTATTTGCCGGGGGTAGCGTTGAGGAGTTCGTCTTTGTAGGGGGCGTTGAGGGGGTCAACCAATGAGAAGCCTACGTTGTCTTTGGAGTTGAGGACTTCTTTGGTGAGGCTGGTGGGTAATGCGCCGTTGTTGAGGAGGTTGAGGACTGAGTCGGCGTTGGTGTCGGGGGCGATGACGGCCATGTCGCAATAGATAGAGTCGGTGGTGACGTAGCTATCGAGGAGTTTTGCGATGGTGTATGTGTCGTTGTTGAATGAGATGAGGCGCACGCCGTCGTTGACGATGTCGTCGAGGTTGTTTTTGATAGTGGGGTCGTTGAGGGCGTCGCGGCGGCCAACCAATGTTGTAGCTTCAAAGTTGAAGTTGCCGGCGATGGCTTCGGTAGAGGCTTGAGCGCGGAGGCCTTCGATGGCTTGAGTTACTTCGGCTTGAGCTGCGGCGTAGTCGGCTTGTGAGGGAGTCACGTCGACCAAGATGTAGTCGATGAGGCGTTGCTCGGTAGGTATTTTATAAGCTTGTTTGTCTTGGTTGTAGCGAGCTTTGATTTCGTCGTCGGAGATTTGGAAGTCGGCGTCGGCCAGTGTAGAATAGTCTTTTTTGGCGATTGTGACGTTGGCGGTGGTGGCGTTGTCGTCGTAGTAGGCTTTGGCGTCGAGTTTGTTGACGGTGAGGGCTCCGAGGAGGCTGTTGAATTTGGCGTTGGAGAGCTCTTTGCGGGCGTTGTCGCGCATATCGTTGAAGATAGCTTTTGCTTGCTCAGAGCCGGCTTGGCCTGAGTATGCGAAGTTGTAGAGCTCGACGACAGATTCGAAGCCGTATTGTTGGGCTTGGTTTGTGAAGTAGGGGTTGGGGTTAGAACCGAAGAAGAGTTCGGCGAGCTCGTTGTCGGTAACGACGATGCCGAGGCGTTCGCATTCGTTTTGGAGGAGAATGTCGTTGATCATTTGTTGAGCAACTTGTTCTTCGAGCTTAGCGGAGTCTTCGGAGTTTTGTTGTTTTTCGAGTTGTTGAGCTTTGTCTTGTAGGGCGGAGATTTTGATTTTCTCGCCATCGACTTTGACGGCAGAGTCGCGGTCGATAAACAGGTCGCCGATGCGGTCGATGCCTGTAAACAAGAAAAGAAGGAGTGCTAATCCGAGGATGCTGATGACGAGGCCCGGACGCTTTCTAATTTGTTCTAATGCTGACATTTATAGATTGATTTATTTGTTTTTGACGAAATGAATAGTCGGTAAAAGATTTTAGAGAGCTAAGGAATGGTGGCGCGAGGCGACACCGTTCAAGCGCACAAAGATAAGTGTTTTTTTGAATGAAACAAAATAATAAGGTTGTAGATTGGTAATAAAAGGGTTGAATTTGTGACAAAAAGGGAAAAAGAAGGGTGCCCAACGGAGATGTCGGGCACCCTTTTATGGGGTTTTATCAGAGGTTGAAACGGCTGCGGATGGTGTCGACGAAGTCGAGCTTTTCCCAGGTGAAGAGTTCTACCTCGAGGGTTTTGTCGCCTTCGTAGGGGGAAGAGAAGTGTTTGGTGACGATGCGCGGAGTGCGGCCGAAGTGGCCGTAGGTGGCTGTTTCGAGATAGATGGGGTTGCGTAGTTTGAGGCGTTGGTCGATGGCGTGGGGTGTCATGTCGAAGATTTCGTTGACGATGGCCGAGATTTGGGCGTCGGAGAGGTCGACGTGGGCGGTGCCGTAGGTGTTGACGTAGAGGCTGACGGGGCGAGCGACGCCGATGGCGTAGGCCACTTGTACCAGGGCGCGGTCGGCAACGCCGGCGGCGACGAGGTTTTTGGCGATGTGGCGGGCGGCGTAAGCGGCTGAGCGGTCGACTTTTGAGGGGTCTTTGCCTGAGAAGGCGCCACCGCCGTGGGCGCCGTGTCCGCCGTAGGTGTCGACGATGATTTTGCGACCGGTAAGGCCGGTGTCGCCGTGGGGGCCGCCGATGACGAATTTGCCGGTGGGGTTGACGTGTAGGGTGAAGTTGTCGTCGATGAGCGCTTGGAGTTGGGCCGGGAGCTGAGCTTTGACGCGGGGGATGAGTATGTCGCGCACGTCGTCGTGGATTTTTTTGAGCATCTTGGCGTCGGCTTGGTCTTGAGAGAGGTTGTCGTCGGGGGCGATGAAATCGTCGTGTTGTGTGGAGATGACGATGGTGTTGACGCGCACCAGGTGGTTGTTTTCGTCGTATTCGACGGTGACTTGGCTTTTGGAGTCGGGGCGCAGGTATGAGACGACGTTGCCGTGGATGTCGGTGTAGGTCATTTGTCGGCCTTCGCGGCGAATGTTGGAGAGTTCTTTGAGCAGGGCGTGGCTCAGGGCGAGGCTGAAGGGGATGTAGAGCGGGGTTTCGTTGGTGGCGTAGCCAAACATCATGCCTTGGTCGCCGGCGCCTTGCTCTGCGAGTTCTTCGCGTTCGACGCCGCGGTTGATGTCGGCCGATTGCTCGTGGAGGGCAGAGAGGACGCCGCAAGCTTCGCCGTCGAATTTGAGTTCGCTGCGGTCGTAGCCTATTTCTTTGATAACTTTGCGTATGGTGTTGAGCAGGTCGACGTAGGCCGACGATTTAACTTCGCCGGCAACGACAACTTGACCGGTAGTGACGAGAGTTTCGCAGGCTACTTTAGAGTTTTTGTCGTGGGCGAGAAATTGGTCGAGGATTGCGTCGGAGATTTGGTCGGCGACTTTGTCGGGATGACCTTCGGAGACCGACTCGGATGTGAAAAGATAGTTCATTATCGAAGCGATTAAATTGGGAATAAAAAAGGCGAAACGGGTTAGTAGGGCCGTATCGCTTCGCGGAAATTGGTAAATCGGGGTGAATGCGGTTTTAGCATTTTTTTGGGTGGTTGCAAGCAGCCAAATTTTTCCACCTTCCGTGATAGTCGGTGCAAAGGTAATAAAAATAATTTGTAATAAGGTTGAAAATGAGGATAAAAGTTTCGGG
>CAZBBL010000131.1:0-5716 GCA_964490275.1 uncultured Barnesiella sp. | reverse complement strand
TAGTATTCCGGGCGGTGGATAAAGCATACGATGTCGGCATCTTGCTCGATGGCTCCACTTTCACGCAAGTCGGACAGCTGAGGACGTTTGTTGTCGGTTCGCGACTCTACGCTACGGTTGAGCTGCGACAGTGCTACGATAGGGATATTGAGTTCCTTAGCCAGCTGTTTAAGCGATCGCGATATCATTGACACCTCTTGCTCACGGCTGCCAAATTTGGCCCCTGATGCGTTCATCAGTTGAAGGTAGTCGATGATGATTATCTGCACATTGTGCTCTCTTACCAAACGGCGGGCTTTGGTGCGCAGCTCAAAAATCGACAAGCCTGCTGTGTCGTCGATATATAGTGGTGCGCTATAAAGGTGCTTTATTCGCGACATCATTTGGTCCCACTCCAATTGGCTGAGTTGTCCACTCTTAATCTTGCCCGAGCCGATTTCGCACGTGTTGCATATCAAACGGTTGACCAACTGGATATTGGACATTTCGAGCGAGAAAATCGCTACCGGCGTGTTGTAGTTGACCGCCATGTTTTTGGCCATTGACAATACAAAGGCGGTTTTGCCCATTGCGGGACGTGCCGCGATGATGATTAGGTCGGAATTTTGCCATCCCGAGGTTATTTTGTCGATGTCGTGGAATCCCGATTCCAATCCGCTTAAACCCGAGGCTCGGTTGGCCGCAGCCTGTATTTGCTCAATGGCTTGCTTGATGACGGGGTCGATTTGCGTAACATCTTTTTTGACATTGCGCTGAGAAATTTCAAACAGCTTGGCTTCGGCTTCTTGCATCAGGTCGTCGACGTCGTTGCTTTCGTCGAAGGCTTTCGACTCGATGGTTGAAGCAAAATTAATAAGCTCGCGTGCGAGATATTTTTGAGCGATGATGCGAGCATGATACTCGACGTGGGCAGCTGAAGCTACGCGCGATGTAAGCTCGGAGATAAACACCGGTCCGCCAACCTCGTCTAATGTGCCGTCTAAGCGCAGTTGCTCGGTGACGGTAAGCATGTCGATAGGCTTTTGTGCTACGCCCAGCGATTGAATGGCGTCAAATATCTTTTGGTTGGCAGGTTCATAAAAACTTGCCGGTTTAAGTATGTCACATATTTGGGTGTAAGCGTCTTTCTCAAGCATGATTGCACCGAGCACAGCCTCCTCGATATCTTTATCTTGTGGCTGGATACGACCGCCGTGGTCGTAGAGCGGCTTGTGCTCGGGGCGACGTTTGCCGTCGCGGCTGTTTGTCAATTCCATTGTCGTCGGGTTTGTTTATGTCACAAAGGTAGTGCTTTATCCGTTATTTGCCAACCATTATTATTGACATTTTATTATCATTGCGGACAATACTTAGGTAAATAAACCGTAACTTTGCGGTCTGAAAAACTTTCGCTACTATGATTGATTTCCCAAATGCCAAAATAAATTTAGGTTTGAATATCACCGGTCGTCGCGACGACGGTTACCACTATCTACAATCTGTGATGGTGCCTGTCGATTGGCACGACATACTTGAAATTGTTCCTGCTAAAGGCGCAGAAACTTCACTGACGGTCACCGGACGCGTTGTTGATTGCCCTGTAGAGAAAAACATAGTGATGAAAGCCGTAGCTGCTCTGCGTTGTGTCGCCGATTTTCCTCATGTCGATATTTTTCTTCACAAGGTGATCCCCGACGGAGCCGGCTTGGGTGGAGGCTCGTCGGACGGTGCTTTTGCCATAAAGATTATCAATCGTATGTTTGCCCTCGGTCTCGACGATGCCACGCTTGCCTCTGTTGCTTCAACCGTGGGGGCCGACTGCCCGTTTTTCATCTACAATCGTCCGATGTTGGCCACCGGCATTGGCACCGACCTCTCGGCGGTTGAGTGTCCCCTATCTCAAAAATCAATCTTGATAGTAAAACCGCAAGTATCGGTGTCGACAGCCGAAGCCTATCGTGGCGTCACTGTCGCTGCTACAAAGGTCGACATATCATCTATTACAGCCAAGATGCCGGTGAGTCAGTGGCAAGCGGCCGGATTGAGCAACGATTTTGAGGCCTCACTATTCCCTACTCATCCACGTTTGCAGGCGATAAAGCAACAACTTTACGACCTCGGAGCACAGTATGCAGCTATGTCAGGCTCGGGTTCGGCAATGTTTGCTATTTTTGGTGATGACAAAATGGCAGACAGCGCGCGCTTATCTTTCCTTGATGACAGCGTGTATTGTGGCAATTTCAACCTGTTTTGAACGTTATCACCCCACATTTGTTTACAAAGTTGAAAAACTATCTATTAAATATGTGTTTGGCAATATTTTTGCAATAGCAATATTGATAAGCCTGAAAGAAAAATCAAAATAATATATGCAACAAAAATCTAAAAACTCGAAAATAGAGACTCCCGACGTCGATGCCCAACTCGACGACGCTGCCAATCAACCCCAAGACCAAGCCGAAAATGCTTCGGAATGTCAAGAGGTTGACGAAATGCAAGCTCTCAAAGACACACTCCAACAACGCGAAGACGACCTCGCTAAAGAGAAAAAAGAATATCTCTTTTTGATGGCCGAATTTGACAACTTCCGCAAACGCACATTGCGTGAAAAAAGCGAAATCATCAAAAACGGTGCTGAAACCGCCCTGCGTGGTCTTCTCCCCGTACTCGACGACTTCGAACGCGGTCTGGCTGCAATCACAGATAGTGCTGACGCAGAGTCTGTCAAAGAAGGTATGACTCTAATCTACAATAAATTCGTCAAATATCTCGAGCAAAACGGTGTCAAAGAGATACCTACCGATGGCGCTGATTTCAATCCCGATTTCCATGAAGCTATCGCTATGGTTCCGGCCGATGAGGAGCATAAAGGCAAAATCATTGATACCGTCACCAAAGGCTATATGCTCAACGACAAAGTGATCCGTCACGCCAAAGTGGCTGTCGGTCAATAATTTTTAACTACGCTAAATCCCCGACTAAAATGGCAACAAAACGCGACTATTACGAAGTGCTTGGCGTAGATAAAAACGCTACAGCCGACGAGATTAAAAAAGCATACCGTAAACTGGCTATTAAATACCACCCCGATAAAAACCCGGGCGACAAAGAGGCTCAAGACAAATTTATCGAAGCTGCCGAGGCCTACGAGGTGCTCAGCGATGCTGATAAACGAGCTAAATACGACCAATATGGCCACAGTATGGGGCCACAAGGCTTTGGCGGAGGCGCCGGTGGTTTTGGCGGTGGCTTTGGCGGTTTCACTGTCGAAGATATTTTCCAACAGTTTGGTGACATATTTGGCGGCCATGGCTGGGGCGGCGCTACCGGTGGACGCACACGCCGAGCCACACGTCGAGGTAGCGACCTTCGCATCAAAATAAAAATGACTCTTGCTGAGATTGCTACCGGAGTGACAAAGAGTCTCAAGATACCCGCTATGGTGAAATGTGATCAATGTGGCGGCACCGGTGCAAAGGATGGGAAAGCGTTCACTACATGTCAACGTTGTCATGGCTCCGGTACGATTATCCAAACTCAGCAGACCATGTTTGGCGCTATGCAATCTCAGTCGGTTTGTCCCGACTGTCATGGCGAAGGTAAAATTATCACCGAGAAATGCCCTCAATGCAATGGCGAAGGCACTGTCCGCAAAGAAACCGTGGTCAATTTCAGTATCCCGGCCGGTGTTATGGACGGCATGACTCTCACCATCAAAGGCAAGGGCAATGCTGCTAAGAACGGTGGCATCAACGGCGACCTCCTTGTGCAAATCGAGGAAATCAAAGACCCCGAATTGATTCGCGACGGCAACGACGTCATCTACAACCTGATGCTCGACATACCTACGGCTACTCTCGGAGGCACGGTAGAGGTGCCTACCATTACCGGACGTGCACGTCTTAAAATAGCTGCCGGCACACAGCCCGGCAAAGTGCTTCGCCTCCGTGGCAAAGGCCTCCCCTCGACCGAAGGATATGGCAAAGGCGACCAGCTTATCAACATCATGGTATATATCCCCGAAAACCTTACCGACGCTGAGCGCAAAGCTATTGAGTCGCTTCAAGGTTCTACGAATATTAAACCGACTGAAAGCGCCAAGAGTCGCATATTCAGCAAGCTGAAACATATCTTCGAATAAGACTGCACACTAAGAATAAATTAAAGCCTATCAGCTTGGTCTCAAACCTCGCTTGATAGGCTTTCTTATTTTGTTGACGCTTCGTGGCGATTTGCGATGCCGTCACTCTTTGACGAGTTCAATATTTTGGCAATAACTGATTAAACTATAGGGATGCTCCGCTTTCAGTATAGTTGAGCCATTATCATCTTTGTGTGAAATAAACGACAACTTGCTACGACTTGCCTCGCACGATTGATAGTGGCCTTTAAACAGCATTCCATCCATTTTTACGGTATCTCGATTGGTTTCCCATGTGAAGCTGTAGTCGGCATCTTCAGAACCTTTGATTGACATATACCCGGTTCCGTTGCTATATAGCTGTAAATCAATTTTGCCGTCGTAGTAGAGCTCTCCCGCTTCGGAGCTTCCGCTCCATGTCCAATGACCTTCGTAGCGGTTGCACGACATAAGCATGAATGAGCCGATAAGAGCCAAAAATAGTTTTGTTGATTTCATAATATCTAAGCATTTAGTGATGTTGCTACAAAATTAAAGATTGTCATTGTCTTACACAAAAAAAGCCGCCCCAAACGGAGCGGCTTTTATAGCTGTATGACGATTGGATATTAGATCCAACGTGTGTAAGCAAAGTCCATGCGGTGAGGCAGGTTGGCGTTCTTGGGATAGAGACGGAAACCATAGCGGAAGACACCTGCATCTGAAAGTTTGTGACGGAGTTCGTAGGTAAGTACGTTGCCATCTTCAGCGACAACCTTGAGGTCGATTTTGCGCCAAAGTTTTTCTTCGCCGTTTTCAGATTTGTAGATTACCATTTCGAGGCCGAGGTCTTTACCGATGCCATTGGTATCGATGACAGCTTTTGTCAAGTATTCGTCGCCTGTGACAGCATTGTTGTTGGCGCTTGTGGTTGAGAACTCACGCACGTAGATGCCATCCCATTCCGAAGCAACTTTCTCTTTCCATGCCACGATTTCTTTTGCAAGAGCGAAGTCTTTAGCAGCGAGTTTTTTGTTGCGGGCAGCCTCTTTGTTGTAGAAGCGTTCGATATAGTCGTCGATCATACGCTTCATTGTGAAGTGAGGAGCGATGTCGCCGATTGAGCCCTTGATGCATTGAATCCAGCGGGGTGAGTAGCCTTTTGAGTTCTTTTCGAAATACAAGGGGATGATTTCGTTTTCGAGCATTGAGTAGATTGTCGCTGCGTCGAGTTTGTCTTGTTGAGCTTGGTCGGTGAAGGTGCGTTTGTCGGTGAGGGCCCAGCCGGCGTTCTCATTGAAACGATAGCCTTCATACCACCATCCGTCGAGCACTGAGAAGTTCAATACGCCGTTCATCTCAGCTTTTTCGCCTGATGTACCTGATGCTTCCAACGGGCGTGTCGGGGTGTTCATCCAGATATCAACGCCGCTAATCAAACGTTTTGCAACGGTCATATTGTAGTCTTCCAAGAAGATAATCTTGCCAAGGAATTGAGGCATACGAGAAATCTCCATGATGCGTTTAATCAAACCTTGACCTGCACCGTCGGCGGGGTGAGCCTTGCCTGAGAATACGAATTGTACGGGGAATTGCTCGTTGTTGACAATTTTAGAC
>CAZBBL010000130.1:0-5726 GCA_964490275.1 uncultured Barnesiella sp. | reverse complement strand
GAGGGGAGCAACATAGCGCAATCCCATCCGGGCGTTGGCATTTGAGGAGAGCGACATAGCGCAATCCCATCCGGGCGCTGGCGTTTGAGGATGAGGCGGGCGATGGTGGCGGGCGAAATGAATTTCGCCCCTACAACGAGGGTGGAAGCTCGCTGTGGGTGGTTTGGGGGATGAGGGGTTGTTGGATTTTTTGGGGGTAGATGGGGGTGGAGCGAAAAATTTTGCTATATTTGCAGATTGATAGCACGCGAAGGGCCATAGGCGGTTTGGAGCGATGCTATAGGCAATAAAAACCAAAGGAAAGCTAACATGAATTACGCAATAATAGCCGCCGGCGAGGGATCGCGATTGCAACAGGAGGGAGTGGCAACGCCCAAGCCTCTGGTGAGCCTCAACGGCAAGCCGATGATAAAACGTCTGATAGATATTTTTGTTGACTGTGGAGCTGAGACGATCAGTGTGATAGTCAATGAGCAGATGACTGAAGTGAGAAGTTTTTTGGAAGATTTGGCGACGAAGCTGCCGGTAGAGTTGAAGTTGGTGGTGAAGTCGACGCCGAGTTCGATGCATAGCTTCTATGAGGTGAGTCGGCTGTTTAACGGCGAGAAGTTTATATTGACGACGGTCGACACGATATTTCGTGAGGCGGAGTTTCGTCGCTATGCCGAGGCGTATGCCAAGGCTGACGACTGCGACGGGATGATGGCGGTGACGTCGTTTATCGACGATGAGAAGCCGCTCTATATCGACGTTGATGATAATCTGAGAATCAAGGCCTTCTGCGATGAGTCGTTTGAGGGTGTGAAGTATATTTCGGGTGGCATCTACGGGCTGGACAGCAAGGCGCTGACGGTGTTGGACGATTGTATAAAGCGCGGTGTGAGCCGTATGCGCAATTTCCAACGTGGGTTGGTAGAGGCGGGGCTCAATCTGAGGGCTTATCCGTTTGAGAAGATTGTGGATGTAGACCATCAGCAGGATATTGCTACGGCCGAGCAATTCATCAAGCAATAGAAAAAAGAAACAAAAATAAAATCACTAATACTCTCTTCAAACTCCTATAAATCATGGCAGAAATCAAGATAGCCGCAATCATGAGAGCGGGTGCTTATTCGCCCAATCATATCGGCAACGACGCCGCAATCCTCAACGCAGTGACCGAGCAGCTACGCAAGCGTGGGTGTGAGGTGAATGTCTATTCAGAGGAGCAGTTTAATGCCGGCGCAGTGAAGGAAAACGTCATCGTCAACATGTGTCGTGAGCAGCGCTCGATAGAGTTGCTGCAGAAGCTCGAGGACGAGGGTCGCATAGTAATCAACTCGGGCCACGGCATCGAGAATTGTACGCGTGAGCGCATGACGCGCATACTCATGGGCAACAATATCCCCTACCCCGACAGTCTGATGGTCGACACCGACGAGGTGGTGAAATCGAAGTTGGCAAAGGCCGGATTTACGAGTTGCTGGATAAAGCGTGGCGATTTTCACGCTATGCACAAAGAGGATGTGTCGTATGTGCGTCATCCCGAGGAGGCTCAAGAGGTGTTGCAAGAATATTTTTTGCGTGGCATCAAGCGAGCTGTAATCAACCGCCATTTGGTAGGCGATTTGATAAAATTTTACGGAGTGCAGGGCACCGACTATTTCTTTTGGTTTTACCCGTTTGACGAGGGCCACAGCAAATATGGCTTGGAGGCTATCAACGGCAAGAGCAAGGGTATAGAGTTTGACAAAGAGGAGATGAAGAGCATCTGCCAAAGGGCGTCGGAGGTGCTCGATGTGAAGGTTTATGGAGGCGACTGCATTGTATCGCCCGAGGGTGAAATACGCATCATCGACTTCAACGATTGGCCAAGTTTTGCGCCGTGTCGCGACGCAGCGGCGCCCCACATTGCGAAGTGTATTTTATCGACGATAAAGCAAAACGCCAAAAAATAAAGCAAATCTTTAACGAAAATAAAGCATCTCTCTATCTATATATCGAAATTCTATGAGTAACAACATCAATGACAATATCGAGACCAAGCCGACGGGCACTTCGTTTCGCGACTCGCTCAAGTCGATGGACACGGAGGAGCATATCGACCTATGGTTTTATCGCCCGATAGGCTATATGTGGGCGAAGTTGGCTGCACGCTTGGGTGTGACGCCTAATGCAATCACTATTGCATCAATCTTTTTGGGTATCGGCGCCGGCGTAGCGTTCTACTACGACAAGCTATGGATAAACATCATCGGCATGGTATTGCTGGTATGGGCCAATTCGTTTGACAGCGCCGACGGGCAGTTGGCTCGTATGACGGGCCAATACTCGCGTCTGGGTCGCATACTCGACGGCTTGGCCGGCGACTTTTGGTTTGTGACCATCTATTTTGCGATATGCTTTCGCGAGATAGCGACGTCGGAGTTTTTTATAGCTCACCACTGGGTAATATGGACGATAGCTGTGGCGGCGGGACTATGCCACGCCAAGCAAGCGGCGATGGCCGACTATTATCGTCAATTCCACTTGTATTTCCTCAAAGGGGAGTCGGGCTCGGAGCTTGAGTCGGCCGAGGAGCTGAAGAGCAAGGGCGCCGGCATCAGTTGGAAGAAAAATTTCTTAAAGAAGCTGACGATGGCGTTCTATACCAACTATACCGTGCAGCAAGAGGCAATGACGCCCAATATGCAGCGTCTGCGCAGCGAATTGCGTCGCAGATTTCCCAATGGGGAGATTTCGAAGGAGTTTCGCGCAGATTTCAGAGAGTTGAGCCTGCCGCTGATGAAATTTACCAACATCTTGTCGTTCAACTGGCGCGTGATAGTGTTGTTTATAGCGCTGTTTGCGTCGATGCCGTGGATATATTTTGCGTTTGAATTGACGGTGCTCAACGGCTTGTTGGTTTACATGATTGTACGCCACGAGAGCATCTGTCGCAAGATGACTCAGAAACTTCAGGAGGGCGCATATGCTAAAGCTTAACAACATCAAGGGCATCATCTTTGACTATGGCGGCACGATTGACAGCCATGGCGACCACTGGAGCGAGGTGATCTACGACGGATATCGCCACGCGGCGGTGGAGGTTGAGAAGCAAGCGTTTCGCGAGGCATACGTCTATGCCGAACGAGAGTTGGCTCGCACGCGCCACATATTGCCGCAGCACACGTTTCACGACGTGATGAAGATAAAAATCGACATAGAGCTTCGCTATTTGGCTGAGCAGGGTATCATTGCTGAAGCTATCGTAGGCGAGGCTACCGAGGCGATAGCGCTCTATTGCTATGAGCGAGCACGCCAATCGGTCGACGATGCGCGCCCGGTGTTGGCAGCGCTGGCCGAGCGCTATCCGATGGTGTTGGTGTCGAATTTCTATGGCAACGTAGAGACCGTCATACGCGACATGGGCATCCGCCAATATTTTCGCGGGGTGATAGAGAGCGCCGTCGTAGGCGTGCGCAAGCCCGATGCGAGAATTTTCAGCTTGGGCGTAATTGCGCTTGGGGTGGAGGCGGAGAACGTGTTGGTAGTGGGCGACAGTCTGCGCAAAGATATTGAGCCGGCGCGGTCGATAGGCTGCCAAACGGCATGGATAAAGGGCAAGGGATGGACAGCCGAGGAAGACGCTGCTACCGACCCGAGCCAAATAGAGTCGCTCAACGACCTCTTACAGATACTATAACTATTTATTAATCAACAGATAAGAAGATATGGGCAAATTTACCGACAAATTTCTTCACGGCAGGGGCATCTTCATGTTTCTGCGGTCGGTAGTTACCTCTCAAATCTCCTCCTTTGTCGACTTTGCGACGAGCTTTGTGCTGTATGCGTGGGTCGGATTTAGTTCGGCCTGGGCAACGGCGATGGGTGCCGTAGCCGGAGGTATAGTCAATTGCACAATCAACTATAAGTTTACGTTCAGATTGCGCGAATGCTCCTACACGGCCATCGGCATAAAGTTTTTCATGATATGGCTTGGCAGCATGCTGCTCAACACATTTGGCACACAATTTTTCACCAATTTGCTCGACAACAGTGCCTATCTCGACGAGATGGGCATGGTGAGAAACCTGCGTTTCACGATAGCGCGTCTGGGTGTGGCGATATTGGTGTCGGTGTTTTGGAATTTCATGTTGCAACGCTATTTTGTGTTTCGCGCCACGCGCTTTGACAATCTCATCGACCGCTGCCAATATTGGTGTTCGAGCCACTTCAGGAAGTGGACTACGCGCAAACAGTAGCGGCATGGTCGACGTTTTAAACAATAAACAACCGAGGCCTGCAAAAATGGGCCGACCGACGATATGAAAAAGACTTCATTGACACTGATTAATGTGATAATCCTGGTGGTTGGAGTGCTGTTTATCGCAGCGTTTCGACGCGAGGGATTTATCCACACGCTCATATTTGTGACGGGCGTAATGTTTATCATTCCGGGTATATTCAATCTGTTTACGTTGGCCAAGGAGAGGCCGCGGTCGGCAGAGAATCCCGAGGGACGAGGGCGCGCGTCGAGAGTGATGAGCTGGATGGGCTGCATCGCGGCGCTGATATTGGGAGCGTCGATGTGTATCGTGCCCGAGACCTATGGGCCGGCGCTGATTTATATCTTTGCGTTGGTATTGATTTCGGGCGGTGTGTATCACCTGTATATGATAGCGCGCGGGCTGCGAGGGCTGAAGTTGCCGCGCTGGACGTATGCGCTGCCGACGCTGATAGCGCTGGGAGGCGTAGCGATATTGGTGGTGAAGCCGCTGCGCGACGATAGCAGCAACGCCACGGTGTTGGTGACCGGCATCGCGTTTATCTTGTTTGCGATTACGTCGTTTATCGAGATGATATGCGTCAAGGCGGCCAACCGCAATAGTGCAGCCTCATCACATCAAATCGAGGATGTGAAGGCTGAAGATGTAAACTAAAAAAAGTCTTGGGGGAGGAAAATAAAAAAAGGGTAAGCTTACTACATCGCGCCGCTACAACCACCCTACCGTTGCTTCGGTCAAGACCTGGCGGAGTTCAGGGGGAGCATGCCGTGTAGGACTTACCCGGCTGCAAAGGTAAGCATTTTTCCGAAACTGAGAAAGAAACGAGCTACTTTTCAACAAAAAAATCTATAGAAATCATGCAAAACTGCGACAATCAACATATTGTAATCACCATCGGGCGCCAGTTTGGCAGCGGTGGACGCGAACTTGGGCGCTGCTTGGCGCAAAAGATGGGCATAGCCTACTACGACAAAGAGCTACTACAGCGTGTGGCCGAGGGCGCGGGTGTCGACGAAGAGTTTGTGCGCGACAACGACGAGCGCGTGCCGAGGTTGATGGGGGCAGCCCTATCGTTCAACATGGGCTTTGCGGGTATGTCGTGGTATCAGACGCCCAATTCGATAAGCGGCGAGTCGCTCTATCGTTCGCAAAGCGATGTGATACACAAGGTAGTAGAGCAAGAGTCGGCAGTAATCGTAGGGCGCAGCGCCGACTATGTGTTGCGCGACCATCCGAGGGCGGTACACGTGTTTGTGCATGCTCCGATGGAGGTTTGTATCAAGCGCATCATGAGTCGCAACGAGACGCTGACGGCAGAGAAAGCTCGTCAATTGGCCGAAAAAACCAATCGTCTGAGAGCCAATTTCTACAACTTCTATACCGACAAGCGTTGGGGTGAGGCCCGGAGCTATGATTTGACGTTTGACACGTCGCTGCTCTCCACGGAGGATATCGCCGATATCATCATCGAGTATGTGA
>CAZBBL010000129.1:0-5774 GCA_964490275.1 uncultured Barnesiella sp. | reverse complement strand
CTCGCCAACAACTCCAACTTGTTGTAAGTCTTATAGGTCTACCCATCAAACGCCTAATCCTCAAAGGTTTCCATCCACATTGTAGGGGCGAAATTAATTTCGCCCGCCGCCGTGCTTCACTCTCAAACGCTTCCGGCGACATGCATATCTCCCGCCATTATCAAATCTGCTAAATATCCATTTAGTTTTTTTGCCACATGTGGCACTTTTGCTAAATCGTGACGCCTGATGCTAAGTCGGTTGCAATGCTAAAACGAGGTTTCCATCAACATTGTAGGGGCGAAATTAATTTCGCCTGCCATCATCAACCACCAGAAATTCAAGCGAATACGTCGCGAGAGCGACGAGCTTGTAGTTAACCGAGGAGAAACTGAGCGCAGCGAAGGTCTCCTCGGTAGTCGACATACATATATCATTCGAGTGCCGAGAGGTAGTCGCTTGTGCTTCACCCTCAGAGGCTTCCGGCGACATGCATACCTCCCGCCATTATCAAATCTGCCAAATATCCATTTAGTTTTTTTGCCACATGTGGCACTTTTGCTAAATCAAAAATCTATAACCTCGCGATTTAGCAAGAAATCAAACAAACCAATCGTCAATATTCCATTGGCGTCATACCAAGGTTTTATCCTCTCTTTTACGATGATTATTTTGCGGAAATTGTCCTTTATATTACGCAGCGATGCACTCTCTTGCCTCCGTTTTTCCTCGTCAGGCAAGGCCAATGCCGACTGAATGTAGTAGCATTTCGACCCAAGTGTAGCCACGAAGTCTACCTCGAGTTGTTTCCGTTGCCAACTCTGATTCTCGTCGCGATATTTCGTTTCCACGATTCCTACATCTACCGAATAGCCCCTGATTCTCAGTTCGTTGTAGATGATATTCTCCATTATATGAGTCTCTTCTTGCTGTCTGAAATCGAGCAATGCATTGCGAATGCCCATGTCGCTAAAATAATATTTTGAAAGGCTGTTGATATATTTCCTCCCTTTCACGTCGTATCGTTGTGCTTTCTCAAGCATGAATGCGTCTTGGTAGTATTTTAGATACGTAGTGATGGTTTGTGGCGTTATCGCGCTGTGTATGGCGGTTTTATATGTGTTAGCAAGTTTTGTTGGGTTGCAAGGCGCACCTATCGTTGAGGCCATAATCGTTATAAGCTGCTCAAATTCAGCCGTTTTCTGTATCTTGTTGCGCTCTTGTAAATCCTTAATATATACCGTGTTGCACAGATTTTTTAAATATTGCTGCTTACTCTGGTCTGATTTTAAAAACAATATCTGGGGCAATCCTCCATATACCAAATAGTCTTGCCATGCCAAATATATGTCGCCTCCAATCCCTTTGTAGTATTCACTGAATGATAGGGGATAGACGTGAATCTCGTCGCCTCGACCTCTAAATCGCGTTGCTATATCGCTTGATAGAAATTTAGAGTTACTCCCCGTTACATAAACGTCGACATTAGGCTTCTTTAAATAGCTGTTGAGCACATCTTCAAATTTGTCGACATATTGCACCTCGTCTAAGAGTATATAATATTGACTGTTGTCAACTGTCTGTTTATCAATGTACTTAACTAAAGCTATAGGGTCGTGTAGCTCTATGTTGCGAATGTCTTCGAGGTCGACTTGTATGATATGATCATCGTCAATGCCGCTATCTTTCAGGTGCTTATAGAAGAGTTCAAACAGCAAAAACGACTTGCCGCAACGTCTTATGCCGGTAATAATTTTTATTAGATTATTGCCTTGGCCCTCAATGAGTTGGTTTAGATAACTATCACGATTAATATTCATGCCATTTAGTATTTTTGCCACATGTGGCAGTTTTGCTAAATGCAAATATACCTGCTTTTATCAAATCTACCAAATGTCCATTTAGTTTTTTTGCCACATGTGGCACTTTTGCCAAAACAAAGAGCCACTTACCGGCGAGAGGGGATAGGTATGGTCGTTGTCGTCGTGCCCCACGAAGCGCGGTCGAGATTGCGGTACGACACCGCCTCGCTGATATGTTGAGGTCGAATGTCGGCAGTGCCCTCAAGGTCGGCAATAGTGCGGGCCACCTTCAATATCCTATCGTAGGCGCGAGCCGACATATCAAAGCGGTTCATCGCTTGCTTCAGCAGCCTCAGACTCTCATCGTCCAGTCGGCAGTATTTAGCCAACTGGCGAGAGTTCATCTGCGCATTGCAATAGATATTTGCCTCATTTGCAAAGCGTTCGGTCTGTCGGGCACGTGCAACTACCACGCGGCTGCGTATCGACGCCGAACTCTCGCCCGGTTGCATCTTTGTCAGCTCGTCGAACGGCACGGGCAATATCTCCACCTGTATGTCGATACGGTCGAGCAGCGGTCCGGAAATGCGATTGATATACTTGTTGACGGCTCCCGGCGGACACGTACATGGCTTCGTCGGGTGGTTGTAGTAGCCACACGGACATGGATTCATCGACGCTACCAACATAAATCCTGCCGGATAGTCGATAGTATATTTGGCCCTCGAAATCGTGATATGGCGGTCTTCAAGCGGTTGACGCATCACCTCCAATACCGACCTATTAAACTCGGGAAACTCATCGAGAAACAACACCCCATTGTGGGCCAACGAAATCTCGCCCGGCATCGGATTGGTGCCACCACCTACCAGTGCCACCGGCGATATCGTGTGGTGTGGCGAGCGAAACGGGCGCGACGTCATCAACATCGACCCACGCTTGAGTTGCCCCGCAACAGAGTGAATCTTCGTCGTCTCCAGCGCCTCTTGGAGCGTAAGTGGCGGCAATATCGACGGCAGGCGCTTCGACATCATCGACTTGCCTGCCCCCGGAGGCCCCACCAACAATATATTGTGGCCGCCGGCACACGCCACTTCAAACGCACGCTTGACGTTTTCTTGCCCCTTCACATCGCTAAAATCTATATCGGTCATGTCGACCGCACGAGCAAACTCCTCGCGGGTGTTGATTACGGTCGGCTTCGGCGACGTCACCCCGCGAAAAAAGTCAATCACCTCGCTCAGGTGGTTCATGCCATAGACGTCGAGATTGTTTACCACAGCCGCCTCGCTGACATTGGCCGAGGGCACTATCATCCCCTCAAACCCCTGTTGACGAGCCATTATGGCCATCGGCAGAGCTCCTTTTATCGGCAATATCGACCCATCGAGCGACAGCTCACCCATTATCAAAAAACGCGACATGCGCTCTATGGGTATCTTCTCGTTGGCCGCCAATATACCGATAGCGATAGGCAGGTCGTAGGCCGAACCCTCCTTCCTGACGTCGGCAGGCGACATATTGATGACGACATGACGCCGTGGCCAGTCGTCGCCCGAATTTTTCATCGCGTTTTGCACACGCTCACCACTCTCGCGAACTGCCGTGTCGGGCAATCCTACGATGGTGAAGCCTATACCGTTGTCAACCACCGCCTCGATGGTGACCAAAATGGCGTCGATGCCGTGGACAGCGGCGCCGTAAGTCTTTACTAACATGATATCAGTCAGATATTTTTATCTCGAATATGTCGTGGACGCGTTGCAGCTGTTTGCCCGTAGAATCCGTCAGCACGAACAACGGATAGCTATCGATGCCTACGCGACGCAAATCGCCGCCGGCTTCAGCCTCTGCCGCCCAATAAAAATCTACCCCCGACGGATAGCGCTTGCGCATACGCCACCAATTGGTAGTGTCGGGGCGCATACGTATATGTGCCACCGTCAACTTGGCGTCTATCAGTCGTTTGTATCTTCTTACGACAGTGTCTGTGATGGTGTCTGTGAGTGAAATGGTATTATCGAAACATATCAGCGTCAGCCCCCGGCGCGCCGGACGGAATGTAACTAAGCTATCGTCGGGTATCACCAACCTATATGAGCCTATCGCCTGCTTGCGCTGATAGGGCGACAGCAGCGCCTGCATATCGGCCACGATAGGGTGGTTGTCGTCTGAAATCATCGCCGCCAAGCGTGCCGCCGTCTCAGGGTCGTCGCTCGGGTCATAATAGTAGCGCAGCAGCGCAGCAGCCACTATGTTTGTCGGGTTGGCCTTCACATATTTTGCTATCGCCTTGTTGCGCTCGGCTGCCGGATGCTCCTCGAGAAATGTCATCAACTCACTGTTGCTCAGGCTTTCCTTAAACACTATGCGCTCAGCGCCACCTTGAGGCACACCCATCTTAAACTCGTCGCCCGGACATGCGATAAACCGCCCGATAAGGCCACCACCACGCGTGTAGAGCTCTACCACTGTCGGCGTCTCGCTATAGCCCTCCAGCTTAAATTTGTCCTTTATTACCTCCACGGTGTCGACTGCCACGCGGTTGTCGGCCAGGTAAAACGCAAAGACAGGCTGCGAACCCATTCCCTCGAGCGTCCCCTCGACGTTGAAATGCTTTCGCCCGCCACACGATGTCGATATCGCCATCATGATTATCGCTGCTATCAGAGTCAAGATATGTCGTTTCATCATTGCAAAGATAAGTGATTTGGCGCTTAATTAAGCTAAACAGAAAAGAAAATAAGACATCCGTCGCTATTTTTTTTGCCAAATCTTCCCTAACTTTACACCCTAATTTTATGAAAAAGCTACTTCTTACCATATTATTGGCCTTTTTGTCGGCCCTAAATCTCCCCCTCGGCGCCCAAATCGTCACCGAGCGCGACTCCGTCAGAATCGACACCGACAGCGTACGTCGTCAATTCGACAAAGGCCCCTACTTTACCCTCTACAAAGACAACTACTTCATCTTTGGCCCCTCTGTCGGCCCCAAAGCCACCAAAGAAAACACCAACGTCAAATTTCAAATATCTATCTCCCAGAAACTTACCAAAAGTACACTCCCCGGCAACACCTACCTCTACCTCTTCTATACCCAAAAAGTCTTTTGGAACGTCCTCCAAGAGTCGCTCCCTATGACCGACCTCAACTTCAACCCCGGCATCGGTCTCGCCAAACCCCTATTCTCCAAAAACCGATATATCGGCAAACTCACCTTCCAAATAGAGCACGAAAGCAACGGCCGCGACAGCATCCAATCACGCTCTTGGAACCGCGTCACACTCGGCGCTAACATCATCATCGACCGCAACCTCAGCGTCCATGGCAAAGCTTGGATCCCAATCATCGACGGCGAAAACAACAAAGACATCCTCGACTATTGCGGCATCTACCAAGTCGGCACATCCTACCTCTCCGACAACCGCCGATTCTCTGCCTCCGTAGTCCTCGTCAAACGCCGCGGCTGGAACCTCAACTACAACACCATCGTCGAACTATCTTACCAGCTTGGCAACCGCCAAAACCAATCCCTTTTCCTCCAATATTACAACGGATACGGCGAAGGCCTCCTCGACTACAACAAATTCCACTCCCAACTCCGCATCGGCTTCGTCATCCGCCCCACACTCTTCTCCGACTACTAATCCCATCACCGTCCACCCATCAACCACCTCAACCTCAAGCGTTTTCACCCTCATTGTAGGGACGAAATTCATTTCGCCCGCACATCATCAATGGCCTCATCGTCAAGAGGTTGCGTCAACGTTGTAGGGGCGAAATTCATTTCGCCCGCCCATCATCAATGGCCTCATCATCAAGAGGTTGCGTCAACGTTGTAGGGGCGAAATTCATTTCGCCCGCCATCCTCTAAAGCCTATAAACCAGGTAAATATCGTCGCGAGAGCGACGAACTTGTAGGTAACCGAGGAGAAAGTGAGCGCAGCGAGCGTCTCCTCGGTAGCAACATATATATCATTCGAGTGCCGAGAG
>CAZBBL010000128.1:0-5880 GCA_964490275.1 uncultured Barnesiella sp. | reverse complement strand
CCCTACAACCTCGACGCCACCAACATCGACGACGAAGGCAACCTGCTCAACCCCGAAAAACGTTGGGGCGGCATCATGCGCAAAATGGACAACACCAACTTTGAGCAAAGCAACATCGAATACATCCAATTTTGGTTGCTCAACCCATTCCTCGACCCCGACAACCACAACCAAGACGGCGGCGACCTCTACTTCAACCTCGGCGAAATCTCCGAAGACGTGCTCAAAGACGGCCTCAAATCTTACGAAAACGGCATCCCATACGACGGCAACGACCAATATCTCTCCGAAACCGTTTGGGGAAAAGTGTCGCAACAAAACTCCCTCACCTACTCATTCGACAACAACTCAGGCTCGCGCAACGTACAAGACGTAGGTCTCGACGGCTTGAAAAACGACCAAGAGTTTACCTTCTCGTCATATCAAAACTACCTCAACACCCTGCGCACCAAACTCTCCGCCGCCACCGTCGAAAAAATGCAGCAAGACGACTTCTCGCCATTCAACGACCCCGCCGGCGACAACTACCACTTCTTCCGCGGATACGACTACGACGAGCAGCGCCTCTCAATCCTCGAACGCTACAAACGCTACAACGGCGTCGAAGGCAACTCCCTTGCCCCGGAAGATGCCCCCGAACCACTCTACCAATCCTCGCGCAACGTACCCGACGTCGAAGACATCAACCAAGACAACACCCTCAACGAATATGAGCGCTACTTCCAATACAAAGTCTCTATCCGCCCCGAAGACCTCGTCGTAGGCAAAAACTATATCACCGACAAACAAACATCCTACGTCGCCACTCGCGACGGCAACACAGCCGAAGTTGAATGGTATCAATTCAAAATACCCTTGAGCGACTACCAACGCATCGTTGGCTCAATCAGCGACTTCACAACCATACGCTTCGCACGTATCTTCCTCACCGGCTTCAAAGAAGTGACACACCTACGTTTCGCCACACTCGAACTGGTGCGCGGCGAATGGCGCCCCTACGACTTCAACCTCAACACCCGCGGTGACGCCCCCGCCGAAGGCGAGCTCGATATGTCGGTAGTCAACATCGAAGAAAACGCCTCACGTACACCCGTCAACTACGTATTGCCCCCCGGCGTAAGCCGCGCCATCGACCCCGGACAATCTCAAATCACCCAGCTCAACGAGCAATCTCTGTCGATGAAAGTCACCGACCTCAAAGCCGGCGACGCTCGCGCCATCTACCGCAACACCCAAGTTGACCTGCGCAACTACAAACGCCTGCAAATGTGGATTCACGCCGAAAGCCTCATCGACAACCTCACCAACCTGCAAAACGGCGACCTATCGCTCTTCATACGCCTCGGCACCGACGTCAAAAACAACTACTACGAATACGAAATACCCCTGACACTTACCCCCGAAGGCAAATACAACAACGACCTCACCTCCGACCGCTACATCGTCTGGCCTCGCGACAACTACCTCGACCTTACCCTTCAAAACCTCGTCGACCTCAAGCTGCAACGCAACAAAGCCAAAGCCCAAGAAGGTAGCGGCGTCGGCTACGCTACCGAATACTCCGAATACGACCCCGACAACGAGCGCAACCGCATGACCGTGCTCGGCAATCCCACATTGAGCGACGTGCGCGTAATGCTCATCGGCGTACGCAACAACGCCTCAACCACCAAAGCCGGCACCGTCTGGATCAACGAACTCAAAGTCACCGACTTCAACGAAGACGGCGGTTGGGCCGCAAAAGCCAACGCAACCCTCTCGGTCAGCGACGTCGCCACCCTCAACTTCGGCGCTCATATCGAAACCGCCGGATTTGGCAGCGTCGACCAATCGCTCAACTCTCGCCGTATGGACGACTATGAGCAATACAACTTCGCCGTCCAAACCAACCTCGGACGCTTCCTCCCCGAAAGCGCCAAACTCAACGCCCCCATCTACTACTCCGTAACCAAAGAAAAAACAACCCCCAAATACAACCCCTTAGACCAAGACGTATTGCTCCAAGACGCCCTCGACGCCGCCACCACTAAAGCCGAACGCGACTCCATCAAAGCCTACGCCATCGAAACCTCTACCGTACGCAACTTCTCTATCTCAGGCCTCAAATTCGACGTCCACAGCGCTCGCCCAATGCCTTGGGACCCCGGCAACTTCACCTTCAACTTCTCCTTTAACAAACAATCAAAGAGCGACCCAACAACCGAATACGAAAACACCAACGACTATCGCGGTTCGCTCCAATACTCATATACACCCTACTCAAAAGGCGCTCACCCCTTCAGCTGGATCAAGAGCAAAAACAAAAACCTCAAATTCATCAAGGAATGGCAATTCTCATTCCTGCCAACCTCCATATCGTTCCTCACCACGATGTCGCGCTACTACTACGAGCAACAAACACGCTCCGAAACCGACGTCATGTTCCAGCTCCCCGTCTCCGTCAGCAAAAACTTCCTCTGGGACCGTCAGCTCAACATCACCTGGAACCTCACCAAATCCATCTCCCTCAACTTCACCTCCAACACCTCGGCACGTATCGAAGAAACCACCGGCGCCGTCAACCGCAAACTCTTCCCCGACAAATACAAAGAGTGGAAAGACACCGTCTGGCAGAGCATCCGCTCGATGGGTACACCCTGGAGCTACAACCAATCGTTTGTCGCCTCCTACAAAGCTCCCTTCAGCAGCATCCCCGTCCTCGACTTCCTCTCTGCCTCACTCAACTACAACGCCACCTATAAATGGGACCGCGGTGCCACAATCGACGGCGTAAGCGTCGGCAACACCATCGCCAACCAAGCCTCGTGGGGCGCCGACAGCCGATTCAACTTCGAATCGCTCTACAAAAAAATACCCTACATCAAAGACATCGACAAACGATTCACAAGCACCCGCACCGCCCAACGCCGTCGCGACCCCAAACACTTCCAACGCACCTACACCCTCCTCCCCGACACCACCATCAACGTGCGCCACAACCTGCGCACAACCAAAGTGAAAGTCTCAGCCACCGACACCGACGGCAAACGCGTAGCCATCAAAAGCCGCATCGTCGACGCCAACAACATCGTCATCCTTACCCGCGGCAACAACACCCCCATCAACATCATAGTCGACGAAACCTTCAAAGACGTCAAACCACTGTGGACCGACCTTGCCGAGCACGCCGTAAGATTCATCATGAGCCCACGCTCCGTATCCTTCAAGTGGAAACGCACCACTACCACATCAATCCCCCTATTCCAACCCTCCATCGGCAACATCTTCGGCCAATCAAAATCTTACGGCCCCATGTCGCCCGGACTCGACTTCGCCTTCGGCTTCACCGACGAAAGCTATATCAACAAAGCCCTCGACCGCGGTTGGCTCATCACCGACGACGGACAAACCTCTCCGGCACTATTCTCGCGCAACACCGAGCTCAACCTCGAAGTAAACCTCGAACCCGTCAAAGGCCTCAAAATACAACTCACATCCAACCGCACCGACAACCGCACCAACCAAATACAATTCATGTATGAGGATATGCCTACCACACGCACCGGCACATTCACCAAAACCCACTGGGCCTTTGCCACCGCCCTGCGTAGCTCCAAAGCATCCGACGGCTACTACTCCGACGCATTCCAACAATTTATCGACAACATCCCCGTCGTAGCCCAACGCATCCAAAACCAATACGTCGGCACAACCTACCCATCCACCGGATTTATGAACGGCAACGCCCATGCCGGAGCACCATTCGACCCAGCCGTCGGCTCCACCAGCTCAACATCGTCCGACGTACTTATCCCCGCCTTCATCGCCGCCTACTCAGGCAAAGACGCCGCTACCGTCTATACAACCCCATTCCCATCATTCGCCCAAGCCCTCCCCAACTGGCGCATCACCTACGACGGCATCACCAACTTCTTCAACCTCAGCAGCAAATTTAAAAACATCTCGCTGAGCCACGCCTATCAATGTACCTACTCCGTTGGCAGCTACTCATCATACCTCAACTGGATCAGCGCCGGCAAAGGCGACATGGGATTCACCCTCGACGAACTCACCGGCAACCCCATCCCATCATCGCCCTACAACATATCTTCAGTCACCATCACCGAAAAATTTGCCCCACTGATCGGCATCGCCGTTACCCTCAAAAACGAAATGACCATCGGAGCCGAATATCGCGACCAACGCACCCTTACACTCAACACCTCTGCCGGACAAGTAGTCGAAGCCACAACCAAAGGCCTCACACTCAGCTACGGCTACAAAATTGTAGGCTTCAACACCTTCCTCAAAATGAAAGGCTCGCAACAAGGCGTCAGCAACGACCTTACCCTCAACGCCGAATTTTCACTCCAAAACAACCAAGCCCTCATACGCCGTATCGAAAGCAACTATACCCAACCAACCTCCGGCACCCGCACCCTCGGCATCAACTTCTCAGCCAACTACATCCTCAGCAAACGCCTTACCATCGGCGCCTACTTCGACCATCAAGTAAACACCCCCTTGGTCACAACATCATCCTACCCAACAACCAACTCATCCTACGGCATCTCATTCAACCTAAACCTCGCCCGTTAACATTTTTTTGTAGCTTCACCCACGTCTGCACTCAAAAAATATTTTGGAAAAGTCGACGATGATGACTAAGTTTGCGCTTGCAAATTAACTTAAATTTTTAGACCAAGAGACATCATGTTAAGCAACAAAATGCAAGACGCTCTCAACGAGCAAATCAATGCCGAACTCTGGTCGGCTTATCTTTATCTTTCTATGGGCATGCAATTCGAAAACGCCGGTATGCCCGGTGTAGCTAATTGGTTTAAAATCCAATTCCAAGAAGAGCAAGCCCACGCACAAATCTTCATGAACTACGTCAACCAACGTGGCGGACGAGTATTGTTTAAAGCTATCGACTCTGTGCCTACCTCTTGGGATACCCCCCTCGACGCCTTCAAAGCCACCTTGGAACACGAACGCAAAGTCACCGCTCTAATCAACAACCTCTACTCAATCGCCGAATCTGAGCACGACTACGCCACACGAGACCGCCTCACATGGTTTATCAACGAGCAAGTCGAAGAAGAAGACAACGCTCAAAAACTCATCGACAAATTTGGCCTCATCGGCAACGACGGCATGGGCAAATATATGCTCGACCAAGAGCTCGCCGCTCGCACCTACGTCGTCCCCTCTCCCCTGGCTACCGCCGAATAATCCAAGCCAAATCCTCAAACCCATTACCGCCGAGGCCACCGCTGCAACCACCAGCCGTGGCCTCCGCCTTTATCCCCTCGTCCTCAAGCGGTTTCCACCATCCTTGTAGGGGCGAAATTCATTTCGCCCGCTCCACCTCAAATACCTATAAACCAAGCAAATATCGTCGCGAGAGCGACGAACATGTAGGTAACCGGGGAGAAAGCGAGCGCAGCGAGTGTCTCCTCGGTAGTCGACACATATATATCATTCGAGTGCCGAGAGGTAGTCGCTTGTGTCCGAAGCTTCGCCCTACCGCCGGCCATACTTTCGTGGACTTTCGCCCACAAAAACCACCCACGATGCTTGGGGTATAGAAAATTTTGGTTAAATTTGTAGCTTGAAAGAGGCCTTTAGCCCTCAAATTTGTTATACTAATTATACGCAAACAAGCTACTTACATGAAGAATGTCATCATACGCTCAATCTCAGGAGCAATTTATGTCGGACTGATGGTCGGCGCCATATTGGCCGGCGGAGCGTGGTTGGCAGTGCTTTTGTCGCTGCTTTGTGTGCTCGGCATCAACGAATTTATCAACATGACCAAAGAGGGCAAATACCCCCGACTTATCGCCACTATCGACCTCTGTGCCGGCGTCATGATGGTATTGACATCCTTCTTTTATT
>CAZBBL010000127.1:0-5983 GCA_964490275.1 uncultured Barnesiella sp. | reverse complement strand
AGCTTATCTCAACGAATATCCCTACGATATCAGAAAATCTAATTTGGCAAAGATGCACGATGTGAACATCTCTCTTGTCGAATTGTTTAACAATAATGCCTCTGTCTCTGAGGCAGTGCAACCCAACGAAACCGTTTAACACAACTATGGAGAATATTAAGCTCGATTCAATTGAGGACGCTCTCAAAGATTTTAGAGAGGGCAAAATGGTGATTGTCGTCGACGACGAAGACCGCGAAAACGAAGGCGATATCATTGTCGCAGCCGAGAAAATCACCCCCGAACAGGTCAACTTTATGCTCAAAAATGCTCGTGGCGTTTTGTGCGTGCCGCTGACCCTTTCGCGTTGCCACGAACTCGGTTTGACTAAACAGGTTGATAATAATACGTCTGTCTTGGGCACTCCATTTACAATTACTGTCGATAAACTCGAAGGTTGCTCTACCGGCGTCTCTATCCACGATCGTTGTGCTACTATCCGCGCATTGGCCGACCCAAATTCAAAACCCGAGACTTTTGGCCGCCCCGGACATATCAACCCGCTTTATGCTCAAGACCAAGGCGTATTGCGACGCTCCGGTCATACTGAGGCAGCTGTCGACTTGGCTCGCTTAGCCGGTTTGCAGCCCGCTGCTGCTCTGATGGAAATTATGAGCGACGACGGCTCAATGGCACGTCTGCCTGAACTAAAACAGCGCTCGAAAGAATGGGGTATGAAGCTTATCTCTATCGCCGATTTAATCGCTTATCGCAATCGTATTGAGAGCTTGATTGAAAAAGGTGTCGAAGTAGATATGCCTACCGAATATGGACATTTCCATCTGATCCCATTCCGTCAAAAGAGCAACGGCTTAGAGCATATTGCTATCATTAAAGGCAATGTCAAAACCGACGAGCCGGTGCTTGTCAGAGTCCATTCATCATGTGCTACAGGCGATATCTTTGCCTCAAAACGCTGCGACTGTGGCGAGCAACTCAAAGAATCGTTGCGCATGATAGAAAAAGAGGGGAGAGGTGCCGTCATCTATCTCAATCAAGAGGGTCGCGGCATTGGATTAATGGACAAAATTAAAGCCTACAAGCTCCAAGAAGAGGGCCTCGATACAGTTGAAGCCAATATCCACCTCGGACATAAAGCCGACGAACGCGACTATGGCGTAGGCGCTCAAATTCTTCGTTCGCTTGGCATCTCAAATATGCGCTTGATGACCAACAACCCGATTAAGCGTATCGGCCTTGAGGGCTACGGACTCAACATCGTAGAGAATGTACCCATCGAGATTGCCCCCAACGAGTATAATCGCTTCTATATGCATACCAAAAAAGAACTCATGGGCCACAACCTCAACAAAGTAGACTGACAATACCGACTATACAAAACGAAACGTCCCCGAAGCGAGTATCAGCTTCGGGGACGTTTCGTTCTTAGACAAGCTTCGGCGTATTATTAGAGCGCCAAAAGCTCTTCAATCTTGGCTTTGAGATTATCTTTGGTTTGTGAACCGGCCAAGCGGATTGATGTCTTCTTGCCGTCTTTAAAAAAGAGTATTGTCGGCAATGCCATGATGCGATTGTCTGATGCAAAATCGCCCTCTTCATCAACATTGTATTTGCCGATGAGCACCTTGCCTTCGTATTCAGCAGCAAGTTCGTCGATTACAGGAGCCATGCCCATGCACGGGCCACACCATGTTGCCCAAAAATCGACTACAATAGGTTGTCCGGTTGCGATGGTTTCGTTGACGTTTTCGTCAGTGAATGTAAATGCCATGATTTTGTCTTGTTTTTATCTGAGTTTATAAGTTGAATTTATATTCGAGTTTTGCTTCGTCAAGCAACTTGATAAGGTCGCGGTTAATCGCTATGCGACGAGCCGATGTCATTGTGATATGACGGTTGCTGGTGCTGTCGTGAATGCGGAAATTGAGCTCTCCAACATTCGTTTCGGTCGACGCTTTGTCGAGGTAATCTTTTAGCACGTCGATAAGTGGTTGGTCGATATAGCTCGGTTCAAGCATGATAGTGATATTATGTATTAATGAGCCTTTTACGTCGTCGAGTAGCTTTATCTTATCGAGCTTAAAGCGGATATCGTTTTTGTAGCCACGCGCAAACTTCCCATAAACCATAATGGGAGTTCCGGGCTTACCGAAATTGCCAAAGTCGATAAAATCTTTGCCAAACAGCATCAAGTCCATCGAGCCGGTATAGTCTTCAAGCTTAATCACGCCATACATGCCTCCACGTTTCGATGGACGCTGATCAAATGACGTAACCATCCCGCCAAACGTTACTTCGCGGTCTTCAACCATCTCTTCCGGCGTATTTACACCTTTGATAGATGATGTGCAACCAAATTGCAAGTCCATATAGTATTGGTCAAGCGGATGTGCCGACAAAAACATTCCTACCAAATCGCGCTCCTTCTCAAGACGCACAACATCAGCCCATCGCTCAGCGTGTTTTATTGCCGGACGTCCGGCGGTATTGAGCTCCATATCGTCGTCGCCAAAGAGAGAGGCTTCTCTGTTTTTTGAAGCATTTTGATATAATTGGCCATATCTGAGCAACAGCTCCGACAAGCTTTCATCGCGAAGATTTTTTTCGAAGAAGTCTTCTCGTTGTATCTCGCTGAAGCAGTCGAATGCTCCGGCCAATGCCAACGACTCAAATGTGCGACGATTGAGCGACGACAACGGCACGCGTTCTACAAAATCGTAGATTGATGCAAACGGCCCGCCTTCGTTGCGCGCATTGATTATGTCTTCGGCCACAGCTTCGCCTACACCCTTGATAGCTGCCAGCCCAAAACGAATATCTCCCTTTTTGTTGACACCAAATTCGCGGAAACTTTCGTTTACGTCGGGCCCTTTCACTGAGATATGTAGAGCCTTACATTCATCCATGAAGTTGGTCAACTTAGTGATATCGTTGCGGTTGCGACTGAGCACGGCTGCCATATATTCAGCCGGGTAGTTGGCCTTGAGATAGGCCGTTTGAAACGCTACCCAGCTATAGCAGGTGGCGTGGCTCTTATTAAACGCATAAGATGCAAACTTCTCCCAATCGGCCCAAATTTTGTTGAGAACGTCTTCGTCGTGACCGTTAGCTTTACCTCCGGCAAGAAATTTGCCCTTGAGCGCGTTCATCTTGTCGATAAGCTTCTTACCCATAGCTTTACGTAGGGTGTCGCTCTCGCCACGCGTGAAATTGGCAAGCAAACGCGATAGTAGCATGACTTGCTCCTGATAGACTGTTACCCCATACGTGTCTTTGAGATATTTCTCCATCACAGGTATGTCGTAGACGATAGGGGAGCGCCCATGTTTTCTCGCGATGAAGTCGGGAATGTAATCCATAGGCCCCGGGCGATAAAGCGCGTTCATGGCTATCAAGTCCTCGAATGTCGAAGGCTGAAGCTCGCGTAGATATTTTTGCATACCGGCCGACTCAAATTGGAACGTACCGGTTGTGCGGCCACTGCAATACAGCTGATAGGTCTTCGGGTCATCGATGGGAATGTTGTCGATGTCGAGTTTAAAGCCACGTGTCAACTCGATATTCTTTAGCGCCTCTTTAATAATCGAGAGCGTTTTCAATCCAAGGAAGTCCATCTTGATTAGACCTGTTTCCTCGATGACGCGTCCTTCATATTGGGTGACGAGCAACTTGCCTTCGGTTTTATCGACAGCAGTGCTGACTGGCACCCAATCGGTGATGTCGTCGCGGCAAATAATCACGCCACAAGCATGCACACCGGTATTCCTTACATTGCCTTCAAGCTGAAGCGCATATTTTAGAGTTTGCTTTACGTTCTCGTCGTTGCCTTCAAGCTCAGGCTTGAACTCAGGCACATATTCATAGCAGTTTTTTAGCGTTTCTTTTAGCTCCTTGCCATTTACCTCCGGCATTCGCTTCGGTATCAGCTTGGTCAGTCGGTCGCTTTCAGAAAGAGGTAGGTCTTGCACACGAGCCACATCTTTAATGGCCGACTTGGCAGCCATCGTGCCATATGTAATAATGTGTGCTACCTTCTCTTCGCCATATTTCTCAGTGACATATTTTAGCACCAATGCACGACCGTCGTCATCAAAGTCGATATCAATATCAGGCAGCGAGATACGGTCGGGGTTAAGAAAACGCTCAAACAGCAAGTCGTATTTTACCGGGTCAATTTGAGTGATGCCAAGACAGTAGGCTACGGCAGATCCTGCAGCTGAACCACGACCGGGGCCGACACTGACGCCTAAGTCATTTCTTGCGGCATTGATGAAGTCTTGTACGATAAGAAAGTATCCGGGGAAACCCATAGTCTTCATGATGTGGAGCTCAAATTTGATGCGTTCTTTCAATTCATCGGTCAGATTGTCGCCGTAACGCTTTTTCGCGCCCTCCATAGCCAACTTCTTCAGATAGTCAGCCTCAAACTTTATTCGATACAACTTGTCGTATCCGCCAAGCTTCTTAATCTTCTTCTTCGCATCCTCTTCGCTTAAGACTACGTTGCCATTCTCGTCCTGAGTGAACTCGTCAAACAAATCTTTCTCAGTCAAGCGTTGGCGATACTCCTCTTCCGTACCAAAATCAGCCGGTATGGCAAAGTTGGGCATGATAGGCTCATGGTCGATGTCATAAAATTCTACCTTATCAAGCACCTCAAGCGTATTGCTAAGCGCCTCGGGAATGTCTCCAAAAACGTCGTTCATCTCTTGCTGAGTCTTCATCCACTCTTGCTTGGTGTAGAGCATACGCCCCTCGTCGGCAAGCTTTTTGCCGGTCGACACGCAGATTAATCGTTCGTGGGCTTCTGCGTCATCCTCATTGACGAAGTGAACGTCGTTGGTACAAACAAGTTTTATGTCATATTTACGAGCGATGCGTATCAGCTCGGGATTTACTTGCTCTTGTATCTCGTAAACAGCGTGATTGGCTCTTTGTGCAGTAGCCTTATGGCGCTGCAATTCTATATAATAGTCGTCGCCAAACACGCTTTTAAACCACTGCACTTGGCGCTCGGCTTCCTCGATTTCTCCGGCTTGTATCAAGCGAGGTATCTCTCCACCGAGACATGCCGAGCAAACAATCAAGCCTTCGCTATGCGACTCCAATTGGCTCTTATCCGTACGTGGATGCGAGTAAAAACCCTCCGTCCACGCCTTCGAAACAATCTTTATCAAGTTGTGGTAGCCCTTGGCATTTTTTGCCAATACAACCAAGTGGCGACCGGTGTCGCGCTTGTCGGTATGCTCGTGCAAATCTTTGTTGGCAACATACATCTCACATCCGAATATCGGCTTGAAAATTTTTCCCTTCTGCTTCTCCAACTCGGCCTTCTGAGCAGCGATAGCCTCCTCGTTGCCTTCAGCTTCAGCCTTGGCCAATTCTGCCTCGGCCGCCTTTATCGCATCTTTTACCTTGCCATTCTTCTTCTTTATATAATTAAAGTATTCCTTAATACCAAACATATTGCCGTGGTCGGTAATGGCGAGGCCTTTCATGCCGTCGGCCATAGCTTTGTCTGCCAAGGCCGTTATTGAGGCTTGCCCGTCAAGTACGGAATATTGTGAGTGGACATGGAGGTGTACGAATGGTATCATAAGCTTTAGCCGATTGTTTCTTGATCTATTTAATGAGTAATTGCAACGATATTGCTATCGCATTTTTTGCAAGTTCAAACTTACAAATATTTTCTCAATCTACAGCCTTTTTTTATTAAGTGTTGATAACTTTTAACCATGGCCACTTTAGGGTAGGGTAGTCCTATCTGTTAATCGATGTTAAAGTATCCGCCGCCAAATTTTATAAATCTTTGAAAATTAATAGCAAACAAAATTTGCACAATTTTGCCTCGAAAATTTGTTGCAAAAAGATTTGGCCAATTCGAAAAGAAGCCCTAACTTTGCACTCGCTTTTGAGAAACAAAGCAACGAACATTGAAAGACTTACAATAGACTAACAAGAGTAGTACAAGAGCAAAGAAGCG
>CAZBBL010000126.1:0-5985 GCA_964490275.1 uncultured Barnesiella sp. | reverse complement strand
GGTCGCCGTTATAGCGACGGTCTCCACCAAGCTATCGAAGCTAAAGAGGGCGTGACCGTCGAAGCTGCAACCCAAACTTTCGCTACCATCACCCTGCAAAACTACTTCCGTATGTACCACAAACTTGCAGGTATGACCGGTACGGCCGAAACCGAAGCCGGCGAGCTTTGGGATATCTACAAACTCGACGTTGTCACCATCCCGACCAACCGCCCCGTAGCGCGTATCGATATGAACGACCGCGTCTACAAAACCAAGAAAGAAAAATATGCTGCCGTCATCGACGAAATCGTACGCCTGCAAGAGCAAGGCCGCCCCGTCTTGGTCGGCACAACTTCAGTCGACACGTCAGAGCTGCTCAAGCGTATGCTCGATATGCGCAAGATAAAATCGCAAGTGCTCAACGCCAAGCTCCACCAGCAGGAGGCTCAAGTAGTAGCCCTCGCCGGTCAGCCCGGCACCGTCACCATCGCTACCAACATGGCCGGCCGTGGTACCGACATCAAGCTCCCCGCCGAAGTGAAAGCCGCCGGCGGTTTGGCCATCATCGGTACCGAGCGCCACGAATCGCGCCGTGTGGACCGTCAGTTGCGTGGTCGTTCAGGTCGTCAAGGCGACCCGGGT
Organism: uncultured Barnesiella sp.; assembly: GCA_964490275.1. Lineage (GTDB taxonomy): Bacteria > Bacteroidota > Bacteroidia > Bacteroidales > Muribaculaceae > JAGBWK01. Next base: position 5,361 of record CAZBBL010000126.1, on the reverse strand, counting down.
TCATCGGTGTTCTACGTATCGTTTGAAGACCAACTGATGCGTTTGTTTGCCACCGACCGCGTAATGAAGATGCTCGACCGCCTCGGTCTTAAAGAGGGCGAGATGATAGAGTCGAAGATGGTAACTCGCGCTATCGAAAACGCTCAGAAGCGCGTTGAAGAAAACAACTTCGGTATGCGTAAACGCCTGTTGGAATATGACGACGTGATGAACAAACAGCGCTCTTATATCTACGCTCGTCGTCACCACGCCCTCGTTGGCGAACGTATCGGCATCGATATCGCCAACATGATTTACGACACTATCGAAAACATCGTCAACAACACTCCCGACCCTGAATATTTCGACGATATGCGCCTCGAACTGATGCGCGTGCTCACCATCGAACCGCCGTTCACTCAAAAACAATTTGCTTCGATGGACCGCGAAGAAGCTATCCAACAGCTCTACGGCGCTGCCAACGATGCACTGCTCCGCAGCTCCGAACGCATTATCGAAGTGGCTTGGCCCGTAATTAGAGAGTGGGTCGAAAACCGCGACGCCAAAGGCAAGATTATCGTGCCTCTGACCGATGGTAAACGCGTGTTTAACCTTCGCGTTGACATCAATGAAGCCTACGACAGCGAGTGTAAATCTATCGTCAAAGAGTGGAACAAAGCTATCTTGCTTGTTACTATCGACGAACTTTGGAAAGAGCACTTGCGCGAACTTGACCAGTTGCGTCAATCGGTGCAAAATGCGTCATACGAGCAAAAAGACCCGTTGGTAATCTACAAAGTAGAGTCGTTCCACTTGTTTGAAAATATGCTTTCTCAACTCAACAACAAAGCCGTCTCGGCTCTGATGCGCGGTCGCATATTCATTCAGCAACGTCCCAACAACGATGACGCTGCGCCCAAGGCTCCCGAGGTGCAACGCGCCATGCCCGAACGCCCCAACGACTACTCCAACCTCAAAACCTCAAAAGAGGCTATCCCCGGCGAAAACGCTCAACGCGCCGCCGCTGCCAACGCCAATCAGCAGCCCGCACGTCCCGAGCCTATCAAAGCCGGCCCAAAAGTAGGTCGCAACGATCCTTGCCCCTGCGGTAGCGGTAAGAAATACAAAAACTGCCACGGCCGCGGTCTGTAATAAATAAAAGTAACATTTAGTTTATCTCAGATAAATGGAAGAAAACAACAATCAGCGCCTCGACGACATCATCACTGAGGATGATGTCGCCGAAGCTGCTCGTCAAACCGCTCGCCGTCGCCGCCGTCTGATAGGCATCATCGCGGCCGTTGTCGTAGCCTTGGCCGTTATCATCTATCTCGTAGTGCAGCTCTCGTCGTCGAAGTCGGAGGCTGCTCAAAAAGATGAACAAATCGAGCAACTCAAGCTCGAAAACGAGATGATACAGAGCGCCAACGAATTTCGCGAGCTCGATCAACAATATTCTCAGCTTGAGAGCAACCAAATCAACCTGCTCAGCAACGACTCTATCGTTGAGAAGTATGCTGCAGCCAAGGCTCAAGTAGAGAAGTTGCTCAACGAACTCAAAAACGAGAAAAACAAGAGCGCTGCTCAAATCAGCAAACTCAAAGCCGAAATCGAGACTCTCAAAGGCATTCTCCGCGACTATACGCAAATGATTGCCGACCTTAAGGCCGAAAACGAGGGCTTGCGTGTAGAAAACGAGTCGGTAAAAGACCAAAATCGCCAGCTCACACAGCATGTCGACCAAGTAGAACGTGCCAACGAGCAACTCAACCAACGCATGACCTTGGCTGAGAAACTCAATGTCACCGGCGTCAACCTTACTCCGCTCAACAAAAAAGGTAAGTCGGAGAAAAACATCACCAAGGCTCAACGCCTGATGGTCACCTTCACCGTGCCTCAAAACAATTCTACTCCGGCCGGCGAGAAAACCATTTATCTGCGTATCACCAACCCCGAGGGCGATTTGCTCGGCAACGGCGGTAACTTCACTTTTGAGGGCGCTTCGGTGGCTTCGACAGCGCGTCGCACTATCGAATATGCCAACGAGGAAATCGGTGGCGTCACCATCTATTGGGACGTCAACACAACTCTCAACCCCGGCACATATACCGTCGAACTCTTTTCTGACGGCTATCGCCTGGCTCGCCCGAGCACCTTCACGCTCAAAAAGTAGGCCTCGCTCTCCGGCTCTCTTTCTTTAACTCTCCTGAAAATCTCCTCCATGAACCAATTTTTTAACGAGATATTATCTCCGGAAGTGACCACCGTATCAGCTATCTTCAAGCTGATTATCAGTATGATACTCGGTGGCCTTATCGGACTCGAACGTAAGCAGAAAGGGCAAAATGCGGGCATCCGTACGTTTGCCCTTATCTGTATGGGTGCCACATTGGCGATGCTCATATCTATCTACGTGCCGCAAGTCTATCTCGGCCTTAAAAACGGCGATCCCGGGCGAATCGCAGCTCAAGTGATTTCGGGTATCGGTTTTCTCGGTGCCGGCGCTATCATACAGATGAAAGGCTCGGTGCGTGGCTTGACGACGGCAGCCGGCATTTGGATGGTGGCTATAATAGGCATGACGGTGGGGCTGGGAATGTATCTGCTGGCTGTGGTTGGCACTCTGCTTGTCGTAGTGGTACTCCATTGGTTTGAGCTTATCGAGCATAGAGTGTCGATGGGCGCCGAGTCGCGCATCATACGCGTGAAAATCAAGGGCATAGTCACCGATATCGACATCTACAAGGAGGCGCTTCGTCGCAATCATGTGGCTCTGACAAGCTCTTATATCGATTATTCTTACGATGAAGAAATCACAAGGCTCAATTTGATTGTTCTATTAAAGAGCACTACCGATTGCGCCGCGCTGTTTGAGCAGCTGCGCCAACTCAATCCTACGCTCGCCATCTCATTAGCAACTCAAATCAGCATCTGACCTCCGCTCACATCTGTATGAACTCATTGATAATCACCGCAGCAGCCCAAATTGCCGACTCAGCTTCGCAACTCAATGTCGAGGCGCTCATTACCGACCTGGCTTTCATTTTGCTTCTCGGAGCCGGTGTCACTCTGCTTTTTAAATGGATAAAGCAGCCGGTTGTCTTGGGATATATCGTGGCCGGATTTTTGGCCAGTCCTAATTTTGAGCCTTTGCCATCGGTGGCCAACGAGGCTACTATCGAATTTTGGGCGCAAATCGGTATCGTCGTTTTGCTCTTCTCCTTAGGCTTGGAATTTAGCTTCAAGAAGCTGGTCAACACGGGTGGTTCGGCTGTCGTCACGGCTCTGATTATCGTTGTCGGCATGATGGCAACAGGCTTTGCAATAGGCCATTTACTCGGATTTTCAACTATCAACAGCCTCTTCCTCGGAGGTATGCTGTCGATGTCGTCAACTACGATTATCATCAAGGCTTTCAATGACTTGGGCATAAAGCAAAAGAAGTTTGCCTCGTTGGTGTTTGCCGTGCTGATTGTCGAAGACCTTTTTGCCGTTGTCATGATGGTGGTGCTTTCGTCGATAGCGCTCAACAACAGTGTCGAAGGCTCTGAATTGCTGATGAGCATCAGCAAACTCGTCTTTTTCCTTATTATTTGGTTTGTCGTCGGCGTGTTTGTTTTGCCGTCGTTGCTCAATTCTACGCGCCGTTTTCTCAATAATGAGACGTTGCTGATTGTCTCGATGGGGTTGTGCTTGGGCATGGCTGTATTCTCGGTAGCGTGTGGCTTCTCGTTGGCGTTGGGAGCGTTCGTCATGGGCTCAATCCTCGCCGGCACGAGTTATGCCGAGCGTATCGAGAAGGTGACGATGCCGGTCAAAGACCTCTTTGGCGCAGTGTTTTTTATCTCAGTCGGCATGATGGTTGAGCCCGATATTTTGGTCAACTATTGGTGGCCGATATTGCTGCTGTCGGTTGTGGTAGCGGTTGGCATGATTGTTTTCGGCACATTTGGCATGCTCGTCACAGGTCAGCCTCTGAAAATCGCTATCGAATCGGGCTTCTCACTGACACAGATTGGAGAGTTTGCTTTCATCATCGCCTCGTTGGGTATGTCGCTCGGTGTGCTCAATCCAACGATTTATCCTATAGTCGTCGCTGTGTCGGTGATTACAACCTTCACCACGCCATATTTTATCAAGCTTGCCGACCCATTCTATCTCTTTGTGGAACGCCATCTGCCGGCACGCCTACATTTCTTGATTGAACGCTATTCGACTAAGGCTGATGCTGCCGCCGGCAACGCTTCGGTGTGGCGTGCTATGGTGCGTCGCTACCTATGGCGTATTGCTCTGTATTCCATCATATTGATAGCTATCACGTTGGTGTCTTACAACTTCTTGATGCCGTGGCTCCAAACGATACTCCCCAATGCCTACCGGCTTGTCGGTGCAGTAGTGACGCTCGGAGCAATGTCGCCGTTTCTGTTGGCGCTGTCGATGCCTACTACCAAAAATATTGAGGTCGCCGGGCAGCTACCCGACAGCATCAAGGTGCCGCGTATAGCTATGCGCATAGTGCGTGTGATTATCGTGTTGGCCTTCATAGTAAATGTGCTCAGCACTATATTTTCGCTCACGGTCGGCTTCGCTATCGGCATCGCTATTGTGCTGTTTATCAGCCTGTATCTGTCGAAACGTATGCGCAGACATCTGCGCCATATCGAACAGACTTTTTTCAACAATCTCAACGAGCGCGAGTTGCGTCGTAGTGGCAAGAACAACAGCCTCGTCAGCGATATGCATCTGGCTTATATCCGCGTTGGCTATGATTGCCCCTTTGTCGGTGAACGACTCCGCAATACCGACATCCAAAGTGAGTATGGCATCAATGTGGTCAGTATCACACGCGGCAGTACACTCATCACCGTGCCACAAGGCGATGCACGCCTCTTCCCGGGCGATATCATCGGCGTAATCGGTTCAGACGAACAGATACAACGCTTGCTTCCCATCGTTGAGGGCTCGGGCGAGGAGATATCCGAAACGGCCATCCCTACCGACTATGCCTTTACAAATATCGTGCTGTCAGCTTCATCGCCTTTGATAGGGAAGAGCCTCGCGACGGCCGACGTGCGCCGCAACTACTCGGCTCTGATTGTAGCTGTCGAACGCGATGGTGCATTCATCGACCACATCGGTAACGTCATTTTCCAACCTGCCGACAAGCTCTACCTCGTAGCTCGCAGCACCGACCTCGCCCGCCTCATTTAAGTTTGTGCCATTTTCAAGGAATGTAGACCTCGCGGACGCCACCGCCATGGCGGGTTGCGTCATGGATGTAGGGGCGTGATTCATCGCGCCCGAGTGGCGCGTTAGCGACGCAACCGGCAATCATTCAGGCGTTTGAGGGGAGCGGGCGAAATGAATTTCGCCCCTACAACG
>CAZBBL010000125.1:0-6045 GCA_964490275.1 uncultured Barnesiella sp. | reverse complement strand
TGTGGACTATGATTTTGTATTTGATATATTCGCGCAGCTCTCTCAAGTTGTCTTTTATGCCGACTACCTTACCTTTTATGCCATAGTAGAGATATTTTGGCAACGAAACTTTTACCGTTACGTTATTTGGACCATGATTGTATCGGCGCAGCGCCGGATGATTCCAAGTGCTCAGCCCCGAGCCAAGAAGTTCGGTGGTTTGAAAATGATTTTTCCAAAGGGCATAGTTGAGACTCAGCTGGTCGCGACGAGAGAAACGATTTATCATTTCCCACCATAAATTGTCGGTGGCGACAACTTGCTCGTTGCCTGTTTGTCGAAGCAAAATGTTGGCTTCGATAAGTCCGTTGTGGGTGGGGTAGTGCTCAGATAGGAGATATTTTATATGCTTGATTATCGTCTCGACGTTGTCGCGTTTTTGACGGATACACTCTTTGGCTTCATCGTAGATGCAATCTCTTTGGGGGTGGGTTATTGTAGCAAATGCGACATGTTTCGATACCAAATCGATGATAGTGTCGTAGAAGCTGCTGTCGACAATCTGGATGTTTGAGTCGATATAGAGCGTGTAGTCATATTCGCTCATCAGCTTGTCGGGTTGCATCTTGGGGAAACGCGACAAGCGTATTGTGTCGCAGTCGATTTTTGGTAGCTGCTTTATTTGCCAAATGCAGTTGTCGCAGGTTTCGAGTTGGCCGTCGGTGAAGCAGATATAATCAAATCGCGGGTCGACTACGGCCGGATTTTTAAGCCGGTCGTAGCCTCCGGTGATACATGAGTATATCGCGATTTTATTTGGCATTAGTTATGATTACTTTGATTTCTTCAGTTCTACACCGATTTGCAGGCCGTCGTAAGAGCTAAGCAGCGACGAAAGGGTAGAAAGTTGAGAGTTGCTGCCTGCTACGCTCGATATTTTTGAGACCATAGAAAGGAGTTTGGTGGCGTCGAAAGTGATTTGCATGCCGGTGACGGTTTTTTGTACGGTGGCGTCGAGTTTGCCGCTTGAAACGGTGCCGAAGGCTTTGAAGTTGAAGCGATATTTGCCGTTGCCGAGGTCTTCGACGGTGCCTGTGGGCGAGAGTTTGCCGATTTTTGCGGTGAAGCTGTTGTCAGAGCCAAAAGTGATGGTCATCGAGGTGATGCCGGCAGTTTTGTAGTAAGATTTGAGTTTGTTTTGGATAGTGGTAGAAGCAGCTGCGCCACCGGCTTTTTGTAGCAGGTTGTCGCTTTCGAAGGCAACCGCGGGCGAAGAATATTTCCATGTGCCTACCATGTTTGAGTAAGACATGTCGCTACCGCCTACCAGCGACGAAACTGTGCTGACGATATTAGACAGTGTCGAAGATTTATCTGAAGATGTTGTCGATGATGACGACGATGATGTAAGACCGCTCAAAATCGATTTGGGATCGAGGGCCGGAGCTGCTACTGTAGCGAAGAGGCAGAGAGCTGCCAGTGTAATTCTAATGTGTTTCATATTGTTTTAATAAATAATTCGTGCAAATTTAACAAAAATAGCGTTTAACTAATCACTCAATAGTAACAAATTAGGCGAGTTATATAAACTTTAACTACATAAAGCTTTGTCGTGTAACAAATATTGGCTAATTTTGACGGAAATTTAAACACTTCGGCCCTGCCGTTATGGCAAGGTCGGCAAACTCGATTGACGATAGAAGGCTGATTGTTTGGTCTCTGTCGCGCTACGTTTATATATGAAAAAAACTTTACTAAGGCTTATTGCGATACTATGCCTATTGACGGCGTTTGACGCCAATGCGCAAGAGCAGTTTCGCAGAGGCTTGCAACAGATATCATTCATCCCAAAAGGACAATGGATTGCCGGTGTCAGCGTCAGCTATTCACAGTCAAATCAAGACAACTATCAGTTTTTGATAGTGGAGGGTATCAGTGGCGACACCTATTCGTTTAAGGTTAGCCCGATGGTGATGTATAGCTTTAAGGACAATCTTGCTGCCGGCGGACGTTTCAGCTTCAACCGTCAGAAGGTGAGACTCGACAACGCAACTGTGATTCTCGACTCTGAAACCGACTATTCGGTCGACAACCTGTATAGTATCAGTCAGACCTATACCGCAATAGCCGCCTTCCGCAACTATATCTCGCTTGGCAACAATCGCCGCTTTGGCGTGTTTAATGAGGTGCAACTCGAGTTTGGTGGCGGTGAATCAAAGATTTACAACAATTTTGGCGACGCTTTGAGCGGCACATTCTCGCGCACATACAGCCTCAACATCGGTCTTTGCCCCGGCTTGATAATGTTCCTCAATAACTATTCGGCTGTCGAGGTCAATGTCGGCGTGCTCGGCTTCAACTATTCCCACACCAAGGCTACTACCGACCGCATCTATGTGGCTAACGCCAACTCTTCGAGCGCCAATTTTAAAATCAACCTGTTTTCAATCACCTTCGGGGTGGCTTTCTATCTATGATGACTATCCAACGACTCATTATACGACTCTCTATGGCGGCAGCGTTGCTGCTCTCTTTGGCCACTCCATGTGAGCTCTCGGCACGCGATTTGCCCGACTTCCGCTCCAACTTTATCAGCGAGAATATACTTACGTCCAACAAGATAAAGCTCGACTCGCTTAGCGACCAAAATCCATATCTCAACGAGAAGGTAATCGTGGCCGGCGACACCGTCAGCCTCATTTTGCCCGACAAAAATTATGGCCGTTACGACCGTGGCTTGTTCAACTTCTTGATTATACCAAAGGGACAATGGACCGTTGGCCTGACCGCGTCGTACGGCGAGTTTAATACCGACGACTACCAATTGCTGTCGATACTCAACGATTTTGATATCAAGGTGAAGGCCTACTCGATAAAACCTTCAATCGCATATTTCTTTAAAAGCAATCAGTCGATAGGCTTGAAGTTTAACTATAGCCGTAGCTTCGTCGACCTCAATAATCTGACTTTCGACTTCGACGACGACCTCAACTTCTCGCTCCACGATGTAAGCTACTATTCTCAAAGCTACTCTACATCTATCAACTATCGCAACTATATAGGCCTTGGCCCGGAAAAACGTTTTGCCGTATTCAACGAGGTCGACCTCGGCTTCGGTGCCGGCTCATCGCGCTTCAAACGCTTGCTCAACGATGCTCCGCGCGACACTCGTACGAGTGTTGTCGAAGCGAGCCTCAATTTCAGCCCCGGTGTTTGTGTCTTTATCATGGACTATGTCTCGTTTAACGTTTCGTTTGGCGTCTTTGGTCTGTCGATGCGCCACGAGAAGCAAACTACCGACGGCGTAGAAGAAGGCTCGCGTTTCACCTCCGGCGCCAACTTCAAGTTTAATATATTTAATATCAACTTCGGAATGGCTATCCATATCTGATGACAACAACTTGGTATATGACTCTTAACAGAAAATATACAACCTTTGTGATAGCGTTGTCGTTGACGCTCGTAGGATTTCTATCCTCATGTCTGCGCGACGATATCCCTTATCCACGTATACAGCCCAATATTGTTGAACTGACTGTCGAGAATCAGGCTCAAGCTACCCAGCTCGATACTATAAATCGAGTGGCTACGGTCTATCTCACCGAAGCTGCCGATATCTATAGCGTCAATATCGAGAGCTGTCGCATCTCTTCGGGAGCTTCGTTTGTCGGAGATTCAATCCATGGCTCTTTGGATTTGTCGTCGCCTCAATATTTCACACTCCGTATTTATCAAGAATACACCTGGACGGTGAAGGCTCAACAGACGATTGAACGCTACTTCTCGGTGCAAAACCAGATTGGTTCGTCGGTAATCGATATCCCCGGACGCCGTATTATTGTCACGCTCCCAGAGACGGTCGATTTGTCAAACGTCAAAGTGCTTACCGCCAAACTTGGGTCGGTCAACGCGGTGATGACCCCCAATGTAGTGGGCGAATATGTCGATTTGACCAAACCGCTTAGTATCACCGTTAGCGACTATGGCCGCGAAGCTCCTTGGACCGTTTATGCCGTCACTACTACATCTACCGTATCGACGCTGCGTGTCGATGCTTGGACCAATGTAGCTTGGGTCTACGGCGAGGGTCAAGAGGGACGCAACAATACGGTGCAATATCGTCGAGCCGATGAATTGCAATGGACCACCGTCCCCGACGAGTGGCTTACTGTCGACGGCGGTAGCTTCCATGCTCGACTTATTCACCTCGAATCATTGACACAATATGTGGCTCGCGCAATCTCCGATGATGAGTGTGGCCAAGAAATAGAGTTTACAACCGGCGCTAACGTGCAGCTGCCCAACTCCGACTTCGAAAATTGGTGGCTCGACGGCAAGATTTGGTGTCCGTGGGCTGAAGATGGTGAACCATATTGGGGCACCGGCAACAAAGGTGCAGCTACGCTCGGTTCGTCAAACTCTGTGCCTACCGACGATACCCCATCGGGTAGCGGATTGGCAGCAAAGTTAGAGACCAAGTTTGTCGGTATTGCAGCTATCGGCAAGCTCGCCGCCGGCAATATATTCCTCGGCAGCTATGTGCGCACGGTAGGTACCAACGGCGTGCTGAGCTTCGGCCGCGAATTTACCGAACGCCCGACAAAGGTGAGAGGCTATTATAAATATACCACAGCGCCAATCTCAAACACCACCACCGGATTTGAGGATTGGAAAGGCCGCCCCGACACCTGCTCTATATGGTGTGCGCTAATCGACACTTCAGCCCCATTCGAAATACGTACCGACCCAACCGACCGCCAACTCTTTGACCCCGACGGCGACTATGTCGTAGCTTACGGCAAGATGTGGGTGGGCCACGACGTGCCAAATTACACCCGCTTTGAAGTGGAATTTGAGTATAAAGCTACCAACCGCAAGCCTACCTACCTGCTGCTGGCAGCCTCGGCAAGCAAGTATGGCGACTATTTTACCGGTGGTAACGGAGCCGTGCTTTATGTCGACGATTTCGAACTTTACTACGACTATTAAGCTATTGATATATTCATCAAATTAATGGCAATTTATTCATAACAAATCTATCTGATATGAAAAAGCTTTTATTCTCATTAGTTGCTGCTGCTTGCTGTCTATCAGCTGCAGCCCAGTCTGACATCTTCGACAACCCCAACAATGAAGCTTATCTCGGCGCGCGCATCGGATTGGATATCACCACTCCGGCCGGCACTTACGCCGGTAACGACTATTACGGCAACGGAGCCGGTTTTACTGCCGGAGCAGTCTACAATATCCCCGTCTATAAAAATCTCTATGTCGAGCCGGGTCTTTCGATATTCTACAACTCATTCTCCGACAAAATCTATCTCGATCCATCCGGTATGAATGAATTGAAAGGCTCAATTCGCAACTTTGGCTTCCGCGTGCCTTTGGTTGCCGGCTATTTCTTCGATTTCACCGACGACATACGTGTCGCTCCCTTCACCGGTCCTCAGTTGAATGCAAGCATTATCGCTCGCCGACACTACGATGGTTTCGACTCTGAAAGCTGTTTCGGCTCAAACGGATTTAAACACTTCGATGTGCAATGGGTGTTTGGTGTCGGCGTGACCTATCAACGCTATTATGTTGCAATCTCAGGTGGCGTAGGCTTGACCCGCTGCTATAGTGCTGTCGACGACCGTTTCCGTCGCAACACATTCAACATCGCTGTAGGCTACAACTTCTAAGCTGTCCGATATAATTCGGCAAAATATACAAGGCTCGATTGCTGATCACTCGGCAGTCGAGCCCATTTTGTATATTGGTTGACGAACGAGGATGACGCTATGTTTGTAGCGACAAAAGTGATATTTTGTCGCCCTTTCCCCTCACCGCCACCTTATCTTTGCGAGCAAATGAAAAAACTCATCCATCAACTCCGCCGCGATTGCAACCCCGTTGCTGTCGACCACAGCCGATTCTTTCGGCAGTGGCTCGGCCAACCCATCAACCCCTACCAAAAAGACATCATCTCGATGCTCGAACGCATACGCGAGCACGGAGCCATCCGTTGTCACATAGTCGACCCACCCGGCCACAACTCCGAGATGCTCCTGCTCAACTACTTCC
>CAZBBL010000124.1:0-6081 GCA_964490275.1 uncultured Barnesiella sp. | reverse complement strand
GGCATCGAAGGCAAATTCGTGGCCCTGAAATGGTGTCGCGAGCACGACGTGCCCACCTTCGGCATCTGCCTCGGCATGCAATGCATGGTCATCGAGTTTGCTCGCAACGTGCTCGGCCTGTCCGAAGCCAACTCTACCGAGATGAACCCCACCACCCCCGACAACGTCATCGACCTGATGGAGGAACAAAAAAGCATCTCCAACATGGGCGGAACAATGCGTCTGGGCGAATTTGATTGCCAACTCGACCCCAACTCTATCTCGGCTCGCGCCTACGGCAAAACCGCCATCCGCGAACGCCACCGCCACCGCTTCGAATTTAACAACGACTATCGTCAACAATTTGAGCAAGCCGGCATGCACTGCGTAGGCCAAAACCCCGCCACCGGCCTGGTTGAAGTAGTAGAGATACCCGCCAACCGCTGGTTTGTCGGCACACAGTATCACCCCGAATACTCCTCTACCGTGCTCAACCCCAACCGCCTCTTTGTCGACTTCGTAAAAGCCGCCATCGAGTATCACAACGAGAAAAAATAATCTTCACTCACAATAACCCACTGTCCACTCTTACTCTGCAATGGATAAAAACACAATCAAAGGACTTATCGTCATGGCGGCCATCATCATGGTCTTCATGATGCTCAACAAGCCACAACAACAGCCCAACCAAGCTGCCAACTCAGCCCAAGAGCAAGTCGACGACAAGCCCCAAACAGTCATCGACTCTATCAAAGCTGCCGACGTAGCCTACTTGGCCGACTATATCCGCCAAGCCGGCACCGCCACCGACGACAACACCTATACCTACGTCGACGGCAACGTCGTCCTCGAGCTCGCTGCCGACAACTCTGTCTCAGGCTCGATACAAGTCGACAAACTCTCGCTCACCTACGACAACGTCGTCAACGCCGACTTCCCCGAGGAAATGACCCTCGACCAAAAGAAAGCCGCCGTCGACAACCTGCGTAGCGCCATCGCCAACGCCCAAAAATATGGCGTATTCTCGGCCCACCGCTACACCGCCGACCCCAACGAGCAAAACCAAGTGTTGGAAAACAACGTCATTCGTCTGGAATTTAGCAACAAAGGCGGCTACATCGCTCAAGCCACCCTCAAAAAATATTTCACCTACTTCCACAACCCTTCCGACCCCGACAAAGTCGACACCGCCAACGTTGTGATGTTTAGCCAAAAAGCTCAAAACTATTTCAACTTCACCCTGCGCACCGTCGACCAAACTTTCAACACCTCTGAATTTAGATTCACCCCCAACAAAATCGACGACAACACCCTCGAGATGAACCTCGACCTGGGCGGCGGCGCTCAATGGGGCATACGCTACACCATTGCCCCCGACAGCTACCTCATCAAAATGGACATCGTCCAGAAAAACATGGGTGGCATCATACCCCCGAGCGCCAACACAATGGCCTTCAATTGGGACATGACTATGCCTCGCCAAGAGCTTAGCCACACCTTCGAAGAACGCAACTCGGGCGTCTACTACAAATATGTTGCCGATAGCCCCGACAACCTCAGCGGCATGAAGTCGACCTCAGAAAAGCTCGACCAACCCGTCAAATGGATTGCCTTCAAAAACCAATTCTTCAGCAACGTCATCATACCGACTACCCAATTTGAATCGGCCGACATAGCTCAAACAGCCCTCTCCTACAAAGACTCAAACGACTACGTCAAACGTCTTTCAACTCAAGCCACATTCGGCTACGACGTCAACGCCGACGTGGCCGCCTCGTTCGACCTCTTCATCGGCCCCAACCTCTACCCGCTGTTGAGCGACATCGACGACACCGTAGCCCCCGACGACAACCTCAAACTCACCCGTCTGGTGCCCTTAGGCTGGTCGTGGCTGCGCTGGATCAACACCCTCATCGTCATACCCGTATTCAACTTCCTCGGCGAATATATCTCAAGCTATGGCATCATCATCTTGCTGCTTACCATCTTCATCAAGCTCCTGCTCTCACCGTTCACCTACAAGAGCTACAAATCGCAAGCCAAGATGCGTGTCCTCGCCCCCGAAATAAAAGAAATCAACGAGAAATATCCCGGCAAAGAAAACGCTATGGTCCGCAACCAAAAAACCATGGCCCTCTACTCGCGCGCCGGCGCAAGCCCCTTCTCGGGCTGCTTGCCGATGCTCCTGCAGATGCCTATCCTCATCGCCATGTTCTCGTTCTTCCCCTCTTGCATCGAGCTGCGCGGACAGAGCTTCCTTTGGGCCGACAACCTCGCCGCCCCCGACGTAGTGCTCAACCTGCCGTTCACCATACCCTTCTATGGTAGCCACGTCAGCCTCTTCTGCTTGTTGATGACCGCCGTCAACATCATCTACACCCGCATCAACATGCAAAATCAGCCCTCAACATCCTCTACCCCCGGCATGAAATGGATGATGTATCTGATGCCCGTCATGTTCCTATTCTTCTTCAACGACTACGCTGCCGCGCTGAGCTACTACTACTTCCTCTCGCTCTTGATTACCATCATCCAAACCTATCTTATCCGCCGTTTCACCGACGAAAAGAAACTCCGCAAACAAATGATGGAAAACGCCGCCAAACCCAAAAAGAAAAGCGGTTTCATGGCTCGCTTGGAAGAAGCTCAACGTCGCCAACAAGCTATGATGAAAGAACAACAAAAAAATCGTCGTCGCTAATCTTTATAGCTTATTACCCCGATTAGCTGAGACTCATTATAAGGCGAGGTCGTGATTTTTGTCACGACCTCGCTCTGTTCTCACAAAATTTTTCTATCTTTGGATTCATAATACCGACTCTTATCCAGTTAACCTCTACCATGGCCAAGAAAATCGCGGAAACCCCGCTGATGAAACAATATATAGAGATGAAACAGCGCCACCCCGACGCCGTTTTGCTCTTTCGCGTAGGCGACTTCTATGAAACATTCTCCGACGACGCCATCACCGCCTCGGAGATACTCGGCATCACTCTTACCAAACGTGCCAACGGCGCAGCATCGTCGGTAGAGCTCGCCGGATTCCCCCACCACGCCCTCGACACCTACCTACCCAAACTCGTGCGCGCCGGCAAGCGTGTAGCCATCTGCGAGCAGCTCGAAGACCCCAAGCTGGCTAAATCGCTCGTCAAACGCGGCATCACCGAACTGGTGACCCCCGGTGTCGCCGTCAACGACAACATATTGGAGCATCGCGAAAACAACTTCCTCGCCGCCATCCACTTTGGCAAAGACGCCACCGGCGTCGCCTTCCTCGACATCTCTACCGGCGAATTTCTTACCGCCGAAGGCACCGACGACTACGTCGACAAGCTCTTGGCCAACTTCGCCCCTAAAGAGGTATTGGTAGAACGCGATAAGCGTCGCCTGCTCGACGAACGATTCACCGGCAAATACCTGAGCTTCGAACTCGACGACTGGATTTTCACCACCGACAGCGCCCGCGAACGCCTGTTGCGCCATTTCGAGACTGCCAACCTCAAAGGCTTTGGCGTCGACGCCATGCCCAACGCCATCATCGCCTCGGGCGCCATACTCCACTATCTCGACATCACTCACCATACTCGTATCAGCCACATCAACCGCCTGGCTCGCATCGAAGAGGAACGATATGTGCGCCTCGACAAATTCACCGTGCGCAACCTCGAGCTGATACAGAGCATGAATGCCGACGGCCGAAGCCTGCTCGACGTCATCGACCGCACCGTCAGCCCTATGGGCGCTCGCCTGCTGCGTCGCTGGGTGCTCTTCCCTCTGAAAGACCCTACGTCAATCAACCAACGCCTCGACATCGTAGAATATTTCTTCCGCCACCCCGACGACCGCGAACAAATAGGCGAACAGCTATCGGCCATCGGCGATCTCGAGCGCCTCGTCTCTAAAATTGCCGTCGGACGCATCTCGCCTCGCGAGGTAGTGCAACTGCGCAATGCCGTCGAAGCCATCGCCCCGATAAAACAGATATGCTCGGGCGCCGAATTAGAGTCGCTGCGCATGATGGGCGAGCAGCTCAACGTGTGCCAAACCATGACCTCGCGCATAGCCCGCGAGATTGTCGACGACGCCCCGGCTGCGCTCAACCGCGGCACGGTAGTGCGCCAAGGCGTAGACGCCGAGCTCGACGAGCTGCGCGACATCGCCTTCCACGGCAAAGAATACCTGATGCAGATACAGCAACGCGAGAGCGACGCCACCGGCATCCCCTCGCTCAAGATAGGCTACAACAACGTCTTCGGCTACTATATCGAAGTCACCAACACCCACCGCGACAAAGTGCCGCAACAGTGGATACGCAAGCAAACGCTGGTCAACGCCGAACGCTATATCACCCCCGAGCTGAAAGAATACGAAGAGAAGATACTCAATGCTCAAGACCGCATAGCCGTCATCGAAGCCCGCATCTACAACGACCTTACCACATGGCTGGGCGAATTTGTAGCCCCCATACAGCACAACTGCTCGCTATTGGCTCGCCTCGACTGCCTCATCGGCTTCACCTTGGTTGCCGCCGAAAACCACTATGCGCGCCCCGTAGTCGACGACTCGCTCCAACTCGAAATGGTTGAAGGGCGCCACCCCGTCATCGAAAAAGAGCTGCCAATAGGCCAACCCTATATCGCCAACAGCGTCAACCTCAACGACCAAGCCACGCAGATAATGATGATTACCGGCCCGAATATGTCGGGTAAGTCAGCACTGCTGCGTTCAGTCGCCCTCAACGTATTGTTGGCCCAAATAGGCAGCTACGTTGCCGCCGACAGCCTCCACGTAGGCGTAGTCGACAAGATTTTCACCCGCGTCGGAGCCTCTGACAACATCTCGCTGGGCGAATCTACCTTCATGGTTGAGATGAACGAAGCAGCCTCAATCCTCAACAACATGTCGCAACGCAGCCTCATACTCTTCGACGAGCTGGGCCGCGGCACATCAACCTACGACGGCATCTCAATCGCTTGGGCCATCGTAGAGCATATCCACCAATCGCCCCTGCGCCCAAAGACGCTCTTCGCCACCCACTATCACGAGCTCAACGAGATGGAAGCACGATTCCCGCGCGTAGTCAACTACAACGTGTCGGTGCAGGAGATTGACGGCAAGGTAGTATTCTTGCGCAAGCTCGCACGCGGCGGATCGGCCCACAGCTTCGGTATCCACGTAGCCAAGCTCGCCGGTATGCCCCGCTCAATCGTCAAACGCGCCGACGAGGTGCTCCATCATCTCGAAGAAGCCTCGAAACGCAACGGCGGCACCGACGGCGCTCAAGCCGCGCCCGAAGCCTTCTCGATACCCGACGCGCCATCGGGCATGCAACTGTCGTTTTTCCAACTCGACGACCCATTGCTATCGCAGCTGCGCGACCGCATACTCGGCCTCGACATCGACAACCTCACGCCCTTGCAAGCGCTCACCACGCTCCATGACATACGTCAATTGCTCAAAGGCAAATAACCTTTTTGGCACTGTTTTTGTTATATCATTATCAGCAACCTCAACTACAACAACTCATATATAAATAGAATGGAAAAAATTGAACCCGGAAAGTATGTCGAAATGACCTACGACCTCTATCAAGTCAACCCCGACGGCACTGAGAAACTCGTCCACCAAGTCGACCCCGAAGACCCCGAAAAAATCGTCTTTGGCGTGACTCGTGGCATGATTGTACCCTTGGAGAAAGCCATCGAAGGCCTCGAAGCAGGCGGCGAGTTCAACCTCGTAGTGAAATCAGACGACGCTTTTGGCCCCATCGACCAAGACCAAGTTGTCACCCTCGAAAAAGATATCTTCGTCGTCGACGGCAAGTTTGACGACAAAATGATTCACACCGGCGCCTACGTCCCCATGATGACCGCCGATGGATATCGCATCAACGGCTTGGTAAAAGATGTTACCGCCGACAATGTAATAATGGACTTCAACCACCCCTTGGCCGGCAAAGACGTGCGCTTTAGCGGCAAGGTAATCACCGTGCGCGACGCTACTCCCGAAGAGCTGCAACCCGCTTGCTCATGCGGCAGCTGTGGCGGTGGCTCATGCGGCGACGGTTGTGGTTGCGGCGACCAAGGCTGCTCTTGCAACTAA
>CAZBBL010000123.1:0-6084 GCA_964490275.1 uncultured Barnesiella sp. | reverse complement strand
GACACGCAGACATTTTTGAGAGTCGGCAACACGTTTGTATTTCGCTGCCTTGTTGCCCAAGATAATGTCTTTAAATTGGTTCATGCCGGCGTTGGTGAACATCAGCGTCGGGTCGTCTTTGATAACCATCGGTGCAGACGGCACAATTTGATGGCCTTTTTCTTTGAAAAATTCCTTAAACGACTCGCGTATTTCTTTTGCTGTTAACATTTTGTGTGTAAAAAATTAAATGGACCGTTGGTTATTTGCCAAACGAATTGATTAACTTTATCATTAATAAGGTGCAAAATTAGCGCTTATTTGTTACTTTTGCAAAAAATCAGCTTCACAATCAATGTCGCGCAACAGATTCTATAGATATAATCCGGCAACAGATACCTACGAGCGTGTGTACCCCTCGCGCCGACAACGCCTGCTCGGCATGGCCCGCAATATGCTCGAAGGCATCGCTATCGGCGCCGTTATCTTGCTGGTAGTCTACGCTTTTGTCGACTTGCCAAAAGAGAAACGCTTGCGCACCGAGAACGAGCATCTCCACGCCGAATTGGCCAATATCAACTCGCGCCTCGACCGCGCCCTCGACGTCATGGATTTGCTTGCCGACCGCGACAACAACTTCTATCGTGTCATCATGCAGCTCGACCCGCTGACTGCACAACGACGCGTCGCGGCGATGGCCGACAACGATACAGCCACCTCTGCCCTATCGCTCACCGACCGACAATTGGTAAACTCCGTAACAAAACGACTGGCTCTATTCGAGCGTTTGGTAGTAGCTCAATCTCAATCGTTTGACACTATCGCACGCGCTATCTCTCAATCAGACCACCGCTTGGCCCACATACCTTCAATACAACCAATCTCTGAGCGCGACATGACTCAAATGGCCTCGGGATATGGCTACCGCATTGACCCTATCTACGGCACAGCCAAACACCACGACGGAATGGACTTCGCCTCGCCTATCGGCACTCCGGTATATGCCACTGCCGACGGCACCGTCAGCGATGCCGGACGCAGCAACAGCGGCTATGGCAATCTGATTGAAATCAGCCACGGATACAACTTTGAAACTCGCTACGCCCACTTGTCGAAAATTCTTGTCAGAAAGGGACAAAAAGTGACGCGTGGCGAACTGATTGGCTTGGTAGGGTCGACCGGCAAATCGACCGGCGCCCACCTCCACTACGAAGTGCGCTATAAAGGTGCGCCCCAAAACCCTGTCAACTTCTATTTCCAAGACCTTACGCCCGAAGAATACAGCCAAATGGTAGAAGAGTCGGAGAATGCCGGACACGTCATGGACTAATCACAACAGCATAATCTATCACATCATAATTCATCACAACTCATCTCACATCCACCATCACCACCATGAATGACCTTGACAAACGATATTATAAAATCAGTGAGGTAGCCGAAATTGTCGGTCTGCCGGTATCGACATTGCGTTTTTGGGAAAACAAGTTTACGATAATACGTCCGCGTCGCAACGAGCACGGCACTCGCTTCTATACGCCTACCGACATCGAAAAGATACGCATGGTCTATTATTTGGTAAAAGAGAAAGGAATGAAGCTTGAAGCTGCGCAAGATCAGATAAAGCGCAACGCCAAAGGCATCTCACACAAAGTTGAAGCGATAGAGCGACTCAAATCGGTGCGCAACAAGCTGCAAGCACTCATTGACTCGATTGACACTCGCCAAGATTAACCGCTCTAAAAGATATCAACAGGGGGCTTAACCACCATCGGTCGAGCCCCCTGTTTTATATTTGAGTCTGTAATGATTTACTTTTTGATGTTGGGTCGTTCAAGACCGTAGCCATGCTTGCGGTTTGCACGAATGAGCAAGAGCGACAACATCACAGCTACTATGCCAAAGACAGTAAAGATGAGCATCGGCACGGTATAGTCGTAAGAGCCGTCGGACTGTTTGGCCACATTTTCTACCACCCAACCGATAAGCATAGGCACACACATCAGACCTATATTCTGAATATAGAAAATCAATGCGTAGGCCGAGCCGAGCACTTTCTGCGGAATGATTTTGGGCACTGAAGGCCACATGGCTGAAGGCACCAGCGAGAAGGCAATGCCGAGTACAATCATGATGATGATGGCGCAAACGGCATTGGTGATGAAGGGAAGCGCAAAAAGCAGGTGAACCAATGTGAGCAGGCACGAGCCGATAAGCATGAGCAATGCACCGCGTCCCAAACGGTCGTAGATGAAGCCAAATACTGGAGTGAGGATGATGGTGCCGAAGGGGAGCAATGCAGGAATATAGCCGGCCAACTCGGGATCAACGCCAAATTTACACTCCATAAACTTGGTAGCCGCCTTCAAGAAGGGGAACACGCCCGAATAGAATGTGAGGCAGAGCAGAGCAATAAGCCAAAAGCCTTGGCTACGGATAAGGAGCTTAATGTCGGATATTTTGAAGCCTTCGTCATCGGCCGATGCGTTGTCGGTCTTAGTAGGCATAGTGCTTTCGAGTTTCTTGTCCATCACGCAAAATACGAGATAGAAAATCAAGCCTATGCAGAGCAAGCAAGCGCCAAAGGCCACCGAGGTGCCGAAATTCATCGAACCGATAAGGGGCCATTCGGTGTCGTGGAAGCGAGAATAGATTTGCGAGCTGAATGCCAAAGCACAAGCGGTGCCGATACGAGCGAAAGCAACCTGAAGGCCCATAGCCAAAGCCATTTCATGACCTGAGAACCAGCGCACGATTGCTTTGGTGACGGTGATACCGGCCACTTCGGCTCCTACGCCAAACACGGCGAAACCAAAGCCGGCCCAGATGGCGCGAGCATTGATGCCAAGAATAGTGTCGGTGGGAAGAATGCTCGGAGTAGAGATAGCCCATGCCTTGATGCATGCGCCAATCAGCATAAGCAAGCAAGCGCCGATACCGGTGAGTCGCACGCCCAACTTGTCGAGGATGAGTCCGCCAAAGAAGAGCATCAGCAAGAACACGTTAATCCAGCCATAACCGCCGGTAAAGACGCCATATTCGGCACCGGTCCAGCCCAAGCCACCCTCAGCCACCGGAGTGGTAAGGATTTTTTCAAGCGGAGCCATCACGTCGGTCATGAAGTAGCCACACATCATGGTGAACGACACCAAAATCAGTGCGGTCCAACGTGCCCAAGCCTTATCGCGAAGTAGAGTTTGAACTTGTTTAACCATAATTGATTGATTTATAATTGTTTTAAATTAGAATTTCATTTTATGCCGTTGTCGTCGAGCCATTTGCGATATTGAGCGGCATTTTTTTGATGAATCTCAAAAGATGTAGCAAATTCGTGATAGCCCAAGCGGCTAACCGATGCACACATATATATAAATTGATGTTGGGGAGCATTGAGCACGGCATCCAAAGTCGAAGCCTCGGCCAAACGTATAGGACCCGGAGGCAAACCGTAGACGCGATATGTATTGTAGGGCGAATTGACGCGCAAATGCTCGGCCAATATGCGACGCAACGAGAAGTCGCCGACAGCAAACTTCACTGTCGGGTCGGCTTGCAGCTTCATGCCGCGATTGAGACGATTGAGATAAAGCCGTGCCACTTTCGGGCGCTCATCGGCCTTGTTGGTCTCCTCCTCAACTATCGAAGCGAGGGTCGACACTTGCTCGGGTGTAAGCGATAAAGCCTCGGCCTTTTTTACACGGTCGTCTGACCAAAAGCGGTCGTAGTTGGCAATGATTTTGTTGACAACTACATCGGCCTTATCGGTCCAATAAAACTCGTAGGTGTCGGGCAAAAAATATCCGGCATAGTTGGCCTTATCGACGCCTCGCGAGTGCAAAATCGAGTCGGTTGCAGACGTAAAGTCGGCGGCAGATATTTGCATGAGGCTACCGACGCGCTCCGACAGTTGGCTGAGCGTACGCAGGTTGTTGAAGCTTAGTTTTACCGGAGTTTGACGATGCTGGCTGATGTTGCGGGCCAAGCGCCAAGCAGGTGTGCCGGGCTCAACGGCATACGAGCCGGCAACGATGCTATCGAGGTTGCCCATTTTTGAGAGCAAGCCGTCGACACGTTGGCCATAGTCTGAGCCCAAACGCGAGGTCAGAGTATCGGTCAACGCTTGGCGCGACATGCCGGCCTCGAGATAGAGGCGCAGGGGCTGACCATTATAGCGAAGATTAGCGTATTTATAGAATAAGCCACCGCCGATGAGCAATATGCCGAAAATCGTCATTACGGCGAGCAATATGATTCTCTTTTTTGATTTTTTCTTCATTGGCGACAAAGATACGAAAATTTTTTGGCACTAATTTGCCGTATGCCATATATTGCCTAAATTTGTCAATCGAAGCGGCCGGAGAATCCGCTACCTCCTTTCGACTAAATCAACCGACTATCATGATAGCAACAATCATCACCTCACTGTTGGCTCTACTATTGGCTTTAGCCATTGCCAAACTACTAAAACAATCTCAATCGCTACGTCAACAGCTCGCCGATGCTGCCACTCAAGTCTCGGAAGCTCGCATCGAAAACACCCATCTCAACGAGCGCCTCAGCAACTCAGAGGCCGAGAATCAGCGTCGCCTCAGCGAACTCAACGAGGAGAAAACGCAACTGACTCACCAACTCTCGGAAACACGCATCGAGAACGCTCGTCTCAACGAGCGTCTCAACAACGTAGAGGTTGAAAATCAACGTCGGCTCAACGAACTCAACGAGGAGAAAGCACGTTTGGCACGTGAGGCCGAGTCGCGTTTCCAAAATCTTGCCAACGGCATTCTCGAAGAAAACTCGCGCAAATTTAAAGAACAAAATGAAACTCGTCTCAACGAAATACTCACTCCATTACGCGACAATATCGAACAATTTAAGAAAACCGTCACCGACGCCTATTCGGCCGAGGCTCGCGAACGTTTCTCATTGCAAGAGCGCATCCGCGAACTTGTAGAAACCAACCGCTCTATCGGCAAAGAAGCCAAAGACCTCTCTGAGGCCCTTCGTGGCAATAGCAAGATACAAGGCGACTGGGGCGAAATGATACTCGAAACTATCCTCGAAAAATCAGGGCTCAAACGCGACACCCACTTTAGCGTACAGCTCACCACCGATGCCAACGGCAACACTCTGCGCGACGCCTCGGGACACACTCTGCGCCCCGACGTGGTGATAAACTACCCCGACGGTCGATGCGTGGTAATCGACTCAAAAGTGTCGCTCACGGCCTATGTCAACATGGTGAATGCCGATAATCCCGCCGACGCCGAAGCCTACGGTCGCCAACATTTAGCCTCAATAAAAGCTCACATCAAAGAGCTATCAGAGAAAAACTATCAAGAATATGTAGGCGATAAAAAAACCGACTTCGTAATGATGTTCATTCCCAATGAAGCGGCCTACATGGTGGCGATGAATCTCGATGCCAACCTTTGGCAAGAAGCCTACGATCGCCGTGTGTTGATAATCTCCCCTACCCACTTGATTTCGGCCGTGAGACTGATAGAGCAATTGTGGCGCCAAGACGACATGAAACGCAATGTGGTAGCTATCGCTGAAGAGAGCGGAAAGATGTACGACAAATTTGTCGGCTTTGTCGACGATATGACCAAGATTGAGAAATCGCTCGACTCAACACGCACAGCCTACGACAGTGCAATGAAAAAACTCAAAACCGGTTCGGGCAACCTGATACGTAAAGCCGAAAACCTCCGCAAGATGGGCGCTAAGACCTCAAAGCAGCTCAATCCGGCGCTCAACCCCGACGACGACACCGACGCTGAATAAGCGTCCCCTACTCCGCCTCGCCATCCCAGTCGCTACGGTGGACGTGGGTGTGAGCGACGCAACCGAGCGTCGCGTCAGCGAGGTAGCCGGCGGTGGATGAGGGGATAGGTCGTATAAGACGTATAAGACTAATAAAACTTATAAGACTAATAACCGGATTGATGGTGGCGCGGAATTCTCGGATGATGAGGTCGTTGATGGGAGCGGGCGAAATGAATTTCGCCCCTACAAACATAGCGCATGCCTTTGATGATGAGGCGTTTGATGGCGAGCCGCTTTTTTATGGTAAGAATGTCAAGGTGCGATTGCTGTCGGGTTTGG
>CAZBBL010000122.1:0-6152 GCA_964490275.1 uncultured Barnesiella sp. | reverse complement strand
TACTTTTTCCATTGCAAGAAATGTGATAATGATTGGTTTATTATTTAACGAGGAGAACCGTGAGGCTCTTCTCGTTTACTTTATATAATTAGTCAATTTTATCAACGACAAAAGCGGCAGCGCTCTTAGTAGGGGCGCTGCCGCTTTTGTTGGTGGTTGTATGCTTAAAGCTTATTAGGCTTGGGCTTTTTTACCTTTTTTTGCGTGGTCAACCAAGTAGGCAACTGGGGCTGCGATAAACATGGTTGCGAGTGTGCCGACAACTACACCGAAGATCATCGCGAAGATGAAGCTGCGGATTGAGTCGCCACCGAGGAAGAAGATACAGAGCAACACGAGCAGTGTAGAGCCTG
Organism: uncultured Barnesiella sp.; assembly: GCA_964490275.1. Taxonomy (GTDB): domain Bacteria; phylum Bacteroidota; class Bacteroidia; order Bacteroidales; family Muribaculaceae; genus JAGBWK01. The sequence continues at coordinate 5,799 of CAZBBL010000122.1, read as the reverse complement.
ATGTCATGATCGTACGTCCCAAGGTAGAGTTGATAGAGCGGTTGATGTTGGTGAAGAAGTCTTGTTTGGGGAACAAAGAGGTGTTTTCACGCACACGGTCGAAGACAACCACGGTATCGTTGATTTGGTAACCGATGATGGTAAGGATAGCCGCGATGAAGTTTTGGTCGATTTCCATAGCGAAGGGGAAGATGCCGTAGCAGAGCGAGTAGATACCGATGATTGAGAATGCGGTGAACGCTACAGCGGCCAATGCGCCAAACGAGAAGGCTATGTTGCGGAATCGGATGAGGATGTAGAGGAACATAGCGATCAACGACAAGACGACGGCTACGACGGCTGATTTGCGCATATCGTTGGCGACGGTAGCGCCTACGCGTTGCGAGCTGATGATACCGATAGTTTCGTCGGTAGTTTTGAATTGGTCGACAGAGATGCCGTTTTTGTAGAGGGGGCTGAGCTCTTCGAAGAGGATGTCGATGATTTCGTTTTCGGCTTTGGTTTCAAACTCGTCGCGAGATTCGCCTTCGGCGGGGTTGAGTTTGTAGTTGGTCGACACGCGGAGTTTGTCTGACGAGTCGATTGTGATAACCGATACAGAAGCGCCTTCGAAGCGAGCTTTGAGTTTGGCTTCAACGTCGGTAGCGGTTTGGGGAGTATCGAATTTCACTACATAGTTGCGACCGCCTGAGAAGTCGATACCTTGGTTGAGGCCGCGAGTGCAGAGCGAAACAACTACGATGGCGATAAATGCGCCGGCGATAGCGAAGGTGATTTTGCGTTTGCCAAGGAAGTTGACTTTGGCATCGACAAACACTTTGCGTGAGAGCTTGGTGGTGAAGGTGATACGTTCGAAAGCTTTTTTCTTAGCGCCGAGGATGAAGACGATACGAGTCAGGTAGACGGCGGTGAAGAATGAGCAGATGATACCGATAATCAAGGTAGTTGCGAAACCTTTGATGGGGCCTGTACCGTAAGCCAAGAGGATTACGCCGGTGATGATTGATGTCAAGTTTGAGTCGAAGATTGCAGAGAAGGCGTTGCTGTAACCGTCGGCGATGGCGGTGCGAGCGTTTTTGCCAGCTCGGAGTTCTTCTTTAGCGCGTTCGAAGATGAGCACGTTGGCGTCGACGGCCATACCGAGGGCGAGGACGATACCGGCGATACCCGACATTGTCAGCACGGCTTGGAATGAGGCTAAGATGCCGAAGGTGAAGAACAAGTTGCAAATCAAACCGAAGTTGGCAACCAAACCGGGGATGACGCCATAGTAGGCAATCATCAAGATCATCAACAGGATGAGGGCGACGATAAATGAGGTGACGCCGGCGTCGATTGATGCTTGACCCAGTGAGGGGCCGATAACCATTTGGCTGATGATGTTGACCTTGGCGGTCATTTTACCGCTCTTGAGCACGTTGGCAAGGTCTTGAGCTTCTTGCACGTCGAAGCGGCCGGTGATTTCTGAGCGGCCACCGTTGATTTGGGTGTTGACGTTAGGAGCGGAGTAAACTTGGCCGTCGAGGACGATTGCTACGGGGTAGCCAACTTGTTGACCTGTCAAGCGCGACCAGTTTTTAGCGCCTTCGTTGTCCATTTCCATCGAAACGACGTTGCCTTTACCGTTGGAGTCGTAGTCGGCACGAGCGTTGGTGATGTGCGAGCCGTCCATAGCGGGAGCGCCGTTGTTTGATTTGAGGGCGTAGAGGGCGAGGTAGTTTTGTTTTTCGAAAGTTTCGGGGCTGTGATCCCAACGCAGGGCGATGTTGCCGGGGAGCAGGCGTTGAGCATCGGCTGAAGCGAGGATGCGGTTGACGGCTGCTGTATCGTTTACGTTGTAGTAACCGATGATGGGGTTGGAGATTTGGATGCCGGGTTGAACGCCGACGATTTCGCCGGTTGAAGCGCCGCGTTTGTCTCTGCCGTATGCCAGGCTTACGGCTTTGTTATACAAGCTCTTGCCATCTTTTTGGAGCGATTGCTCGAGTTGGTTGAGGGCTGCGCTTACTTGAGAGAAGTCTTCTTTGTAAGAAGCGAAAAACTCGAGGTTGGCAGAGCGTTGGAGCAGCTCGGCTACGCGGTCGGGTTCTTTCACGCCGGGGAGCTCGAGGAGGATTTGGCCATCCTTGCCTTGGAGCACTTGGATGTTGGGCGAAACAACGCCGTAGGCGTCGATACGGTTGCGCAATACGTTGGTAGCGGAGTTGTTGACGCGATCTTTAACCTCGTTTTTCAAGGTAGCGATAGCTTGTTCGTCGGTAGCTCCGGCTTTGATGTTGCCGTTGAAGACGACCGAGAGGTCGGCTTGCGGGCGCAGTGCGCGATATTGTTTAACGAATGTGCCGACGTAGTCGTCAGATACGTGGCTGTTGATGATAGAGTCGGTTTCGGCCAGAGCTTGAGTGAATTGCTCGTCTTGGTCTCCGTTTTTCATGGAGAGAAGCAGGTCGGGCATAGACACTTGCAGGGTGACGCTCATACCGCCTTTAAGGTCGAGGCCGAGGCCAACGCCCCATTTCTGCACTTCGTTGAGGGTGTAACCCATCCAAACTTCTTCTTGGTTGTTGTGGTCCAGGAAGCGTTTTTTAGCCTTGTTAAATTCGTCGGAGTTGACTTTGTCGGGGCCGACTTGGGCGGCGGCCCATTGTTCGGCTTCGTTTTCGTAGTGGCTTGTTACCAATGAGAATGAGAGGTAGAACAAGCACACGAGGACAAGGAATACCGCGATAACACCGGCGATAATACTTCCTAAAGTTCCTTTGCTTTGCATGTGTTGATTAGAAATATTTAAAACTGTTATTAATTTTATGCGGAGTAGATATGTGATAAATGGCAAAAACAGCCCCCACAATCATGGCTCGGGTGGCTTGCATAAAGCGTTTGCGACCCTAACATAAAAGCGGGAGGCCTGTTACAGCCTATTTCTCAGCGTGCAAATATAAGAATATTATTGCACATACACCAAAAACCAAGGCGTTTTTTCGACGTTTTGGCTCTGAATTGTAGCTTTTGTAATGTAGTGGTGGCGGTTGCTGTCGGCGAGTCAGCGCTTTTGGGCGCGTAGCAGGGCGTTGATGCGGTTGAGAAGTTCGCGCGAGGTGAACGGGCGCAGGATGTAGTCGTTGGCGCCGGCGTTGAGGCCGCGGATGATGTCGTCGGTAGAGGGGATGTCGGAGCAGACGATGATGGGGATTGTTTTGCCGAGGGGGGTTTGGCGCACGAGCTCCACTACCTGGAGGCCGTTGCCGCTGTCGACGGCGATGTCGATAAAGATGAGTTTGAGGTTTTTGTGTTCGAGCTCCATCAACTCGTTGAGCGTGTGGCAGGTGTAGACACCAAAGCCTTCTTCTGTGAGATATTTTTCGAGCACTTTATAAGACACAGGATTATCGTCGACGATAACAACATTACCTCGCTGCGACGGATGAGATGAATCGGAGGTCTTAATCATAGCAGAAATAGATTGCAGACATAGGGGCTGCACAGAATCACTGCAAATATAATTTCTTTTGCTCTGAAAGTGTTGGGTGTAACCATAATGTAACTGTAATGTGTTTGAATATTAACATGGGGGGGGGTAAAAACTGCTTATATATCAACATTTTAGCATTACAAATTGTTTACAGAATGCGCTCTTTGATTGACGTTTGCCATCAAACTACGTGAATAATAGGTTGTTGGATATAGGGCTCTAACGACTTGTTAACAAATATTCGTAAATTTTTGGGATGCAAGCGTTAAACTATTGCCTTTTTTTGCAGTCTATTTGTTGTTATTGCGCAAAAACTATACCGCAAAAACCGAAAACACTCATTAATATATATTATATAAAAAATCATACATAGCTATTTATGTCTTTACAACGGTTACTGGCGTCGCTTGCGGTGACGCTGACGCTTCCGGCAATTGCTTACGCATATAAGGTTTCGGGTACGGTTGTCGACGAAGCCAACGACCCCATGGCTCAGGCGTCGATACGCTTGCTGACAGAGCGCGACTCGGCCTTTGTCAAAGGGTGTGCCGCCAACGTCAATGGCAAATTTGTTTTTTCAGATGTCAAGTCGGGTAAATATATTGTAGAGTCGACCTACGTCGGCTTTGCCAAGCAATATACCAATGTCACGGTTGGCCAAGCTAACGTCGATATGCCCAAAATCGTCATGTATGAGTCGTCGCACATGCTGGCCGAGGCTGTCGTCACCGGTGTCAAAACTCCCATCAAGGTGATGCAAGACACCATCGAATTTAATGCCGACTCTTATAAAACCCAACCCAATGCTGTGGTCGAAGACCTGCTCAAACGTCTGCCGGGCGTCGAAGTCGACTCCGACGGCAAGATTACGGCCAACGGCAAAGAGGTGACAAAGATTTTGGTCGATGGCAAAGAGTTTTTTGCCGACGACCCCAAGGTGGCTTCTAAAAACCTCCCCGTCAACATGGTCGACAAATTGCAGGTCGTAGAGCGCAAGAGCGACTTGGCCCGACTGACCGGTGTCGACGATGGCGATGATGAAACCGTCATCAACCTCACCGTGCGCAAGGGTATGCAAAACGGCTGGTTTGGCACTGTCGAAGCCGGATATGGCACCGACGACCGCTATCAAGCCACATTCAATGTCAACCGCTTCTGGAACGGCAACCAATTGACCTTCATCGGTAGTGCCAACAACACCAACGACCTGGGCTTCACCGACGGCAACGGCTCGCGCTTCCGTCGTTTCGGCGGCGACCAGGGTATCAACAACTCCCAATCGTTTGGCATCAACTTCAATGTAGGTAAAGACGAACTGATACGCGTCGGTGGCGACGTGATGTATTCCCACACCGACAAAGACACTCGCCAACGCACCCTGCGTGAATATCTGCTCGATGTCGACTCCTACTCGCAACGCAGCATCACCAACACCAACGACCGCGGTCACAATGTGCGTGCCGACTTCCGCATCGAGTGGAAGCCCGACTCGTTCAACACCTTCGATTTCCGTCCCAATTTCTCATACAACCAAAACGATTCAAAAAGCGAAGCTTTCTCTATCACTGAAGGCAAAAACACCTCGCTCAATCGCAGCACTGCCGACGGCAAATCGTATGAAGTAGGTGGCCGACTGATTTACAACCACAACTTCAAGAGCCATCGCGGACGTTCAATCTCGCTCTTCGCCAACTACAACATGAGCAATGTGCGCGAGCATGACGACTCTTACGCCTACAATCTCTTCACTCAGCTCGACTCGCTCGACGTCTACGACCAATATACCAACAACCATACGTGGACCAATCGTATCAACGCCCGCGTCACCTGGACCGAACCCATCGGCAATGTGCGCAACGGCAACTTCATCACCGTCGGATATGGCATCAACTATCGCTGGAACAATGCCGACAAGCTTGTCTACGACCGTCAGGTGAGCCCCACCTCCGACAGCTTCTGGAACTTCGTACTCTTCAACGAAAACTATCAGCTGCCCGCCTACGATATCGACACCGAAAGCTCTGAGCTCAACAGTTCGCTCTCAAACCGATTCCGCAACACTACGTTCCAACAAGACATACGCTTGGGCTACAAAAAGGTTAACAAAGCCTACACCCTCGAAACCGGTTTGTCGCTCGTGCCTATCACATCTCAGAGCACCAACCTTATCAACTCGGCCAAAAACATCCCGAGCCGCAGCGTTTGGAACCTCGCCCCGTTCTTGAGATTGAAATATAAATTCTCAAAAACCTCGTCGCTCAATGTCGACTACTTCGGACGTAGCTCTCAACCCTCAATGACTCAGTTGCAACCCGTGGCCGACTATT